>JAIUYB010000378.1 GCA_020216625.1 Desulfarculus sp. | reverse complement strand
GGCTGTACAACGAGTTTCACGCCCTCTTGGTGCGCCTGGGCAAGGAGTATTGCAAAAAGAGCCGCCCGGTGTGCGCCTCCTGCCCGGCCCGGGACTGGGCCGGGGGCCCCGCGGACTCGGAATTTGTCTGATTTGGTTGGCAATTTTGGTAATCAATGGTATAGCATGACCTTGCGCCGCCCCTGATCCCCCATGCGCCCCTCTTGCGGAACCCGCCATGCCCGACTTGGACATTCGCACCCTGGCCCTGGCCACCGGCATGATCCTGGTGGTGATCTCCCTCAATCTGGCCTATTTCCGCTACACCAGCGACAGCATGCACGGGGTGGGGAGTTGGGCGTTGGCCACCTTCGCCGGCGCGGTGGGCCTGTGGATGTTGAGCCTGCGCGGCCTTTGGCCGGATTGGTTGACGGTGATCGTCGCCAACATGCTGCTGGGTCTGTTCGCGGCCAAGATCTACCAGGGACTGCGACGTTTCCTGGGTCGGCCTCCCCGGATTTGGGTCACCATCGTCCTGGTGGTCGGCCTGGGATTGGCCCAGGTGCTGTTCACCTACGTCCATCCCAGCGTCAACGCCCGTATCATAATAATCTCTCTGTATTTTTGCGGCATCTCCCTGGGCTGCGCCCGCCTTTTGGCGCGGGCGACTTTCGACCAGGCCCCCCACAACCGCCTGCTGCTGATCAGTTTCGGCGCCCTGGCCCTGGTGCACGCCACCCGGGTGGTCTACACCCTGACGGCGACTTCGGAGCCCACCAGCTTCATGACCGCCGGACCCTTCCACGCCCTGGTCATCTTGATCGACAGCGCCCTGCACTGCCTGGTCAGCATCGGCCTGGTGTTCATGTGCGTGCGCCGCATGGAGGTGGCCATGCGCCGGGCCAACGCCGAGCTGCGCCAGCTCGGCGGGCTGCTGCCCATCTGCGCCAGCTGCAAGCGCATCCGCGACGACCGGGGCTATTGGCACCAGGTTGAGCAATACATCCAGACCCACAGCGAGGCGGAGTTCACCCACGGCATCTGCCCGGAATGCATGCGCCGGCTCTATCCCGACGCCGCCGACAGCATCCTGGGGCCGGAGATCACCCGGGATTTCGCGCGGCCGGAAGCCTCGCCGCAACCCTAGGAGAGCCCCAGCAGCTCGCCGCGCAGCCGGCGCGACAGGGCCTTGACCGCGGCGAAGGCCCGCTCCACCGTGGCCTCGCGGTCGGGGTTGATCAGGCAGCAGGTGGCCGGGGAGAGCAGGCTGCGCGAGAGCAGGAAGTCGCGGTCGATGCCGGCCCGGTCCAGACTGTCCCACAACCCCTTGAGCCGCGCCGCCAGTTCGTCAAGCCCCTGCTTCTCGAAGTTCTCGGTCTGGGTGGGGATCATGCCCCAGATGATCACCCCGCCCCGGTCCAGGTAGCGCCTGATGGATTTGGTGTAGGCCACGAAGCGCTCGCCATTGCTGTACATGTCCAGGCTCAGCACCTCGATGTCCAGGCCCAGGAGGAAGTCCCAGTCCGGGTTGCCGCACAGGTGGACCCCCCGGGGGCGGTCGATGTAGGCGAAGAAGGTCTCCAGGTCGCGCCTGGCGGCGGCCTCGCCATAGCCGCTGATGCCGCTGAAGACGAACTGCAAGCCCGGCTCGTCGATGAACATGAAGGCGTTGGCGTTCTTTTCCCGGAGCCGGGCCAGTTGAACGTTGACCCGCCGGGCCATGAACTCCAGCATGAAGGGCCGTACCTGATCATCGAAGATGATGGGGCGGTCGTTCTCGTCCTTGACGTTGAACCCGAAGCTGATGGGCCCCTCCAGCTGGCCCCGGATGGCCGGCCGGTCGGCCAGGTCCAGCTCCAGGAAGCGGGGGTAGACCGCCGAGTAGTCCGGGGTCACGTCGAAATGCTCCGGCTGGTCCCAATGGGCCAGGCATTCCTCCAGCTCGGCCACGAACTTGCCGGAATCGAAGGACAGGCGCTTGTTCTCCAGGTCCAGCACCGCGCCGGGGAAGTGCTCGGCCGCCTGCACGTACATGTCCTCGTGGTAGCTCAGGTGGGGCAGCTGGGGCCAGAAGGGGATGTCCAGGCTCAGGGCGGCATCCAGCGCCCGCTGGGCGTCGGCGTGGGGCATCACCGCCATGGCGGTGGTGAGCAGCTGGCCGGGGATGGGCATCGCGTTCTCCAAGGGAATGGGGGGGGGAGGCGACGGTCGGCGGCCCGGGCCGGGGCCGACCATCAGGATTCTATGATAGCAGCCCCGGTCCGGCCGGGGCCAGGTCCGGCGGGCGGGCCTTGCTTGTGGCGGCAAAGCTGGTAAAACCTACCCCAAGCCCAGGCCATGCCGGCCGGGGCGGGAATCCAAACCGATCCGGGAGGCCAGGGGCCGTGGGACGTTTGCGCTGGTGGCTGGGAATATTTTTGCTGGGGCTGGGATTGTGGCCGGCCGCGGCCCTGGCCGAGACCGTGGCCCTGCCGGTGACCATCGACTATCCCCTGTTGCGCCGCCTGGTGGTGGAGCAATCTTTTCCCGGACCCGGGGAGAGCGCCCTGGTGGTGGACGAGGCGGGCGGCTGCACCCGCATCGAGCTGTCGCATCCGGAGTTCAGCCCCGAGCGCGAGTATCTGCGCCTGCGCTGCCGGCTCAAGTTCCGGGTGGGGGTGGGCCTGGCCGGCCGCTGCCTCAACCCGGTGGACTGGCAGGGCTTCATCGAGCTGGTGCAGCAACCCCAGCTTTCCAAGGGTGACTGGCGGCTAGGCTTCACCACCCTGGAATCGCGCCTGTTCACCGCCGCTGGCGAACCGGCCAATGTGGCCCAGACCGTCTATGACCTGATCAAGGGCCGGGTCCACGCCTACCTGGACCGCAGGACCCTGAACTTGGCTCCGCCGGTCAAGGAGATGAGCCAGTTCCTGCCCCTGGTGGTCTATCCCGAGAACCGCGCCCGGGTGGACGCCTGGCTGAAAAGCCTGCGGCCGGGCAAGATCGAGGTGCGGCCCCTGGACGTGCGGGTCCAGATCCTGATGGACGTGCAGCCCGGCCCGCCCAGCGGCGAAGAAACCTTGACCCTGAGCCAGGACGAGCTGCAGCGCTTCACCGAGGGCTGGCAGGGCTGGGACGCCTTCCTGGTCTACTGGATCGACTACCTGGCCAAGGAGCCCCTGAGCCCCGACGAGCGCCGTCTGCTGCTGGAAACCCTGCTGGAGACCCGTTACCGCTTCGTGCACGAGCTGGCCCAGCCCACCCCCAGCACCCGCGACGTGGTGCGCGAGCAGTTCGTCTGGGCCTGGCAGCGCCTGACCCCGATCCTGCACCGCCGCCTGAAGGGCGACGAGCAGCGCGGCCCCCTGAGCTACCTGGCCTATTTCAGCGCCGGAGACGCCCTGGCCGCCCTGGACAAGCTGGGTCCCACCCTGGGGGTGGACATCAGCCGCAACGGCTTGGTGCGCCTGGCCCGGCTGATGGAGGGCGACGAGAACCTGACCCCGGCCCTGGCCTATGATTTCGGCGTCAACCCCAGCCTGCGCCAGGCCCTGGGGCTGGGCCCGGCTCCGGAGGAGATCGGGCCCGGCTGGCGGCAGGAGTCATTGGCCTGGCCCCCAGTCGGCGATGGCGGCGACCCCGCCG
>JAIUYB010000377.1 GCA_020216625.1 Desulfarculus sp. | reverse complement strand
GTGGTCGGTGCTACTGTGCCGGCTGCGTGGAGGAGTTCACGAGAGTACGCCCGGGCAGCGAGTAACAACCGGGTGAGAGGAGCCTGGGGACGTTATTGGCAATCCCTATGAGTGACTGGCCCAGCTCACCAGATCGACTCACCCACGGGGCGCGCCGGAGCCTGTCGCATTTCGTTTGGCAAACTGTCGCATTTTGCCTGGCAACTTACAATCATCGCCCGATCTTCCAAGGTTCTGCCGATGACAAAGAAAGGGCCTAGGCGGTGTACGCCTAAGCCCTTGATCTTTTTGGCTCCCCGGGCCGGACTCGAACCAGCGACAGGGTGGTTAACAGCCACCTGCTCTACCGACTGAGCTACCGGGGAATGGTGTCGGCAAGGCGGATTTTTACCACAACCGCTCCAGTCCGTCAACTAGCCCGGAGGCTTAGCCGCCTGCGGATTTAGGGTTGCCAAGCCCGATGGCCTGGGTTATACAAGCGGTGCTGGTTATGCCAGGCCGACGGCCATCCCGACCAGGGATGGCCGTTTTTTATTTGCCTGGAGGACGAAATGACGACGCGCTTGGCGGTGCTGGCGGTTTATTTCCTGGTGGTCCTGGCCCTGGGTTTGCTGGCCAAAAGCAGGCTCAAGGACAGCCCCAGCCAATATTTCCTGGCCGGACGCAGCCTGCGCGGCTTCGTGCTCATCGGCACCATGGCCGCCACCAACTTCAGCGCCTTCACCGTCTTCGGGGCCTCGGGCGCGGGCTACCGCGACGGCCTGGCCTTTTTCCCCATCATGGCCTTTGGCACCGGGTTCATGGCCCTCACCTTTTGGATCATCGGCCGCCGCGCTTGGGAGTGGGGCCAGCGCCATGACCTGGTGACTCCAGCCGAGCTGGTGGGCCGGATATACGGCGGGCGGGCCCTCCCCGGACTCTTCGCGCTGGTGCTGGTGGTCTTCACCGTGCCCTACTTGGCCCTGCAGCCCCTGGCCGGCGGTCTGGTGCTGCAACAGCTTTTCGGTCTGCCCCAATGGGCCGGGGCCGGAGTGGTGACCATGGTCATCGCGCTTTACACCTTGCGCGGCGGCATGAAGGCGGTGGCCTGGACCGACGTTTTCCAAGGCATCCTGATGGTGGTCCTGATGCTGGCGGCCATCCTGGCGGTGGCCGATTCGGAGGGAGGCATGGTCGGGGCGTTAGGGCGGGTGTACCAGGAACGCCCCGAGCTGTTCTCCCGCCCCGGCGGCCAGGGGCAGTACCTGCCGGGCGTCTGGTTCAGCTATATCCTGCTTTGGTTTTATTGCGACCCCATGTTCCCCCAGCTCTTCCAACGCTTTTTCTCGGCCCGCAACCCCCGCGGCCTGGCCCATAGCGCCCTGTGGTATCCGACCATCTGCACCCTGGTCTTCGCCTTGCCCATAACCCTTGGTCTCTTGGGCCACCTGGAGTTCCCGGGGCTCGCCGGCAAGGCGGCGGACAACATCCTGCCCCTGCTGGCCACCAAGTTGGGTGGCGACCTCTTGGGCACCTGCATTCTGGCCGCCGGCCTGGCCGCCCTGATGTCCACCATGGACTCCCAGCTCCTGACCCTGTCCTCCATCTTCACCCGCGATATCCTGCCGCTCTTCTCGCGTCGTCCCGAAATCTCGCCCCTCTGGGGTCGGGGATTCGTGCTGCTTTTGGCCCTGTACGGCTGGGCCCTGGCCATCAACCCGCCGGCCACCATCCTCCAGATCGCCACCCAGGCTTTCACCGGCTTCGCGGCCCTGTTCCCCACCGTGTTCTTCGGGCTCTATCTGCCCCGGCCCCGGATCGCCGCCGGCCTGGCCTCGATCCTGGTGGGCCAGGCCCTGTTGCTGGCCTACGCCCTGGGTTGGCTGCCAACTCCGCAAGCGGTGCTGCCGGCGGTGCCGGTGATGGCCGCCGCCACCCTGGTCTACCTGACGGTCCACCTCCTGTCCGGATCGCCCCTGCGGCCCGAGGTGTCTCCCCGGGCCTGGCTCTTCGCCGGTCTTTTCGGTCTGATCTTCCTGGCCTCCCAGGACTATTGGCGTTGGGACCAGGTGGGCGGGCTGTGGCTGGGCTGGCCGGTCTGGGCCTGGTATTTCGTGGGCCTCAGCGCCTTGCAGACCTTGGCCATGTGGTGGTGGCTGCGCCCCAGGCGTCTCCGGGCCTAGGGAGTTAAACCCTTTACACGCCTGGGGCCAGGGCGTATGCTTCCCGGCACGATTTGTCCACCTCCGCCGGGAGCTTGCCGCGGCGATCCCCACCAGGAGTCGCGCCGCCCTGCCCACCCGGCCGCTCGCGTTGGAGAGGCCAAGGTGTGGTTGAAAAGTCGAGAGGAACGTCTGTCCAGCCGTGAGGACGCCAAGCCGCGCTCGGTGTTCCGCGAGTATTTCGAGGCCCTGCTCTGGGCCGTGATCCTGGCCCTGGTCATCCGCACCTTCGCGGTCCAGGCCTTCAAGATTCCCTCCGGCTCCATGAAGCCCACCCTGCTGGTGGGCGACCACCTGCTGGTCAGCAAGTCCTCCTACGGCATCAAGCTGCCCTTCTCCGACCGGGTGATCATCCCCCTCGGCCAGCCGGAGCGGGGCGACATCGTGGTCTTCCGCTTCCCCGAGGACCGCGACAAGGGCTTCATCAAACGGGTGCGCGCCCTGCCCGGCGAGACGGTGGAGGTGCGCAACAAGCAGGTCTACATCAACGGCAAGCCGTTGGACGATCCCTGGGGCCACTACTCCGACCGGGTGATCCTGCCGCCTGGGGTCCAGCCCCGGGACAACTTTGGTCCGATCACGGTGCCAGCCGGCCAATACTTCGTGATGGGCGACAACCGCGACCAGTCCTATGACTCGCGCTTCTGGTTCGGGGGCAGAGGCGGTCTGGTGCCCATCCAGGACATCCTGGGCCGGGCGATTGTCATCTACTGGTCCTGGGAGGACGACACCTTTGGGGTGCGCTGGTCCCGCCTGGGTCATCTGATCAAGTAGCGCGACCGCCAGTTAAAGGAGATGGCCATGCCCGGGAAGGCAAGCCCCCGGTCCGAGGGACAACCGGCGAAATCCTGGGGACGCGAGCTGTTGGAGAGCCTGGGCCTGGCCCTTTGCTTCTACCTGATCGTGGCCAACTACGCGGTGGCGGCCTACGAGATTCCCTCGGGCTCCATGCTGCCCACCCTCCAGATCGGCGACCGCCTGCTGGTCAGCCGAGTCTCCTACGACCTCAATCTGCTGCCGGCCTCTCTGCGCCTGGGCTTGGTTGACATCCCCCTGCCCGGCGGGGCGAGGCCGCTGGCCCGCCTGGACGATCCCCGGCGCGGGGACATCGTGGTCTTCCAACTGCCCGAGCTCAACCCCGAGCCTTTGATCAAGCGGGTGGTGGGCCTGCCGGGCGAGACGGTGGAGCTGCGCGGCCAGCGGGTCTTCATCAACGGTCAGGCCCTGGCCGACCCTTGGGGCCAGTTGACGCCCGGTCCCCTGGGCGGCTGCGCCGGGGCGGACTTCGGCCCGGTGACGGTGCCCGCCGGCCAGTACTTCATGCTGGGCGACAACCGCTGCAATTCCTACGACTCCCGCCTCTGGGCCGGCCACGGCGGCTTCGTGCCCCGAGAGCGCATCCTG
>JAIUYB010000376.1 GCA_020216625.1 Desulfarculus sp. | reverse complement strand
CCTTGCGGGCCAGGTCCCAGGCCGCGCTCAGACCGGCCAGGCCGTCGCCCAGCACCGCGATTTTCTGGCTCTTGCGCGGCAGATGCGGCAGGCGCAAGCGGGGCGCCGGCTGGCCCGCCACCGCCCGCTCGATCAGGCCCACTCGGATGGCCTCGCCCGCCTGGCGGCGCTTGCAGCGGGCTTGGCAGGGGGCGTCGCAGATTCGGCCCAGCACCCCGGGCAACGGCATGGTCTTGAACAGCACCTGCCAGGCCTGGTCCCAGCGGCCGGCCGCCACCTGGCCGCAGAGCGCCCGGGCGTCCAGGTGCAGGGGGCAGGCGGCCACGCACTCCGGCGGCTCCTCCTGGATGCAGCGCCGCTCCCATTCCCGCAGTTCTTGTTGTTCCATGACCATCCCGGCCGGCCCAGGGCGAAAGGAGGCGCTGGCGAGGGTCTTGCCCCCGCCGCGCCCCCAGAGCATAGCATATCGCCATCCCGGCCGGCGGTGGCGGGTCGGCCCTCCGCCGGCCGGGGTTGGGGTCTAGGCCCTGATGCCGGCCAGGACCTTTTCGGGCAGGGCCGGCAGCTTGGTCACCCGCGAACCGCAGGCGTTGTAGATGGCGTTGATCACCGCCGCGTGGGGGCAGGTCAGCGGCAGTTCGCCCACCCCGGCCGCGCCGAAGGGCCCCGCGGGCCGCGGCTCCTCCACGTAGATGATCTCCATGTCGTCGGGAATCTGCTTGGCGTAGGGGAAGCCCGCGCCGCGCAGGGTGGAGTGCTTCTGGATGTCCTCGAAATCCTCGGTGAGCGCCAGCCCGATGCCCTGGGCCAGGCCCCCGTAGATCTGGCCGTCGGTGACCAGGCGGTTGTTGACCTTGCCGATGTCGGCCACCAGGGTCATCTTCTCCACCGAGGTCTGGCCGCTGGCCACCTCCACCGCCACCTGGGCCATGAACACGCCGTACATGTAGACCGCGAAGGGCGCGCCTTGGCCGTTCTCGTCGCAGGCCGTGGCCGGGGCGGTCCACTTGCCGTCGAAGACGGTGGGTATCTTCTCGTCCACCATCTGTTGATAGCTGCGGTAGCTCCCGTCGGGCTTGCGCATGGCGGCCAGCAGGAGCTCGCAGGCGGCCTTGATGGCCTGGCCGGTGACCACCTGGGAGCGGCTGCCGCCGGCCGGACCGCTGTTGGGGGTCACGGCGGTGTCGTTCATCACCTGGCGGATCTGCGCGGGCTTCAGGCCCAGGGGGCGCAGGGCCTGGTGGGCGGTGCCCAGGGCGCCGGCGTCGGCCCCCTGGCCGTGGTCCTCCCAACTGGTATAGAGCGTCACCCCGCCGTCGGGGTCCAGCTCCAGGCGGGCCTCGGAGCCGTCGGGGCCGTCCAGGCCGCAGCCGTAGACGCCCACCGAGATGCCCACCCCGCGCTTGACCGTCGCCGTGGACTGGGCCTTGGCCTGGGCCAGGGCGGCCTGATACTTGGGCCGCAGGATGTCCAGCATCTGGGGCAGGGTGTAGACCTCCGGGGCCTGGCCGCTGGGGTTGGTGGACCCGGGACGATAGACGTTTTTGTAGCGCAGCTCCAGGGGGTCCATCCCCAGCTTCTCGGCCAGCTCGTCCATCAGCACCTCGGAGGAGAACTCGCTCTGGGGCGAGCCGTAGGCCCGGAAGGCCGAGCCCCAGGCGTGGTTGGTGCAGACGGTGCGGCCCTCGCCCCGGATGGCCGGGATGTCGTAGCCCGCGCCGATGAACTGGGCCCCGCGCAGGGTGAGCAGGTCGCCGAACTCCGAGTAGGGACCATGGTCCACCGTCCAGTCGCTCTCCATGGCCAGGAGCTTGCCGTCCTTGTCGGCGGCCAGGCGCAGGTTGACGAAGAAGGGCGAGCGCTTGCCGGTGTAGGTCATCTGCTGGTGGTAGTCGTAGTTCAGGAAGACCGGTCGTTCGGTGGCCAGGCAGGCCGCGCCCACCAGGGCCTCCATGGTGGGGCTGAACTTGTAGCCGAAGGTGCCGCCGGTGGGGTTCTGCACCATCACCAGCTTGTCCAGCTCCACCCCCAGGCCGGCGGCGATCATGGCCGCGTGCAGGTGCAGGCCGATGGACTTGGAGTGGATGCACAGCCGGCCCTGGTCGTCGAGATAGGCGAAACCCACGTCCGGCTCGATGGGCATGTGGGGCTGACGGCCCACGTAGAAGTCGTCCTCCACCACCACCGGGGCCTTTTCGAAGATGGGGGCCGTCTCCGGACCCTTGGCGATTTTTTGGACGAAATAGACGTTGGGGGTGCCGGGGTGGATCTCCATGGCGTCCTCGGCCATGGCCGCCGGGGCGCTCATATAGGCCGGCAGCTCCTCCAGCTCCACCTTGACCTTGGCGGCGGCGGCCTGGGCCTGGGCCAGGGTGTCGGCGCAGACGATGGCGATGGCGTCGCCGTACTGATAGACCTTTTGGTCGCAGAGGATGGGCCGGTCCCAGCCGTCGCCCTTGTTGGTGGGGAAGGTGATCAGGCCGGTGATGCGGTTCTTGCCCTTGACGTCCTTATGGGTGACGACCTTGGCCACCCCGGGCATCTTTTCGGCCTCGCTGGCGTCGATGCTCTTGATCAGCGCATGGCTGACCTTGGCCTGGACCAGGGCGCAGTGCAGGCTGCCCTCGGGCAGCTTCAGACCCAGGTCCGCGCCATAGTCCAGGGTGCCGGTGACCTTGGCCACCGCCGAGGGCCGGGGGTGTTTGCCGCCCCAGATCACCCCGTCCGGCGGCAGCTTATACATCAAATCCTCGGCCTTCAACTCCCCGCGCATGACCTTGGCCGCGTCCATCACCGCGTCCACCAGGGGCTTGTAGCCGGTGCAGCGGCAGGCGTTGCGGTGGACCTGGAACCAGTCGCGCACCTGGTCGCGGCTGGGGCTGGGATTCTCGGCCAGCAGGGCCTTGGCCGAGACGATGAAGCCCGGGCTGCAGAAGCCGCACTGGGCCCCGCCATGGAGAATCCAGGCCAGTTGCAGGGGATGGAGGTTGTCCGGCGAGCCCACGCCCTCGATGGTGACGACGCTGGCCCCATCGGCGACCTTGCCCAGCTTGGTCACGCAGGAGCGCACCAGTTTGTCGTCCAGAATCACGTTGCAGGCGGCGCACTGACCCTGGCCGCAGCCGATCTTGGTGCCGGTCAGGCCGAACTGCCGGCGCAGCACGTTGGCCAGCGATTCGTCGGCCGGGGCGATCACGGTTCGGGTAATACCGTTAATCTTCAGGGTTTTCTTGACCATGGAAGCCTCCTGGCGTGTTTGGGCAAAATGAACCGGTTGGGTTTTCGCGGGGTGTTTCGGATAGCGTCCGCGTGCCTGAGATGCGGGGGGGGTGGGCTCTCGGCGGACGCCAATGCTGGTTATCAGTATGCCAAGGTCAGTCCCGCTGGGCAACCTCGTTTTGGGTCGCCCAGCCCGGGGCCGGCATTTTCATTTCGGGCTAACCCTTGCTATATACTAGCTATATTCCGGCTACAACCCGGCGCCTAGCGCGAGGTGGGGGGGCGTTCCCGGTCCGGGGCGCGCAGCTCGGCCTGGTGGCGCGCTGGAGCGGGAGCAGGCGGGCGAGGATGGGAGCGCGCGCGGCCTCGTCGGCGGCGAGGATCAT
>JAIUYB010000375.1 GCA_020216625.1 Desulfarculus sp. | reverse complement strand
ACAGCCATTGGGCCAGGTAGACGTTGATCACCACGCGCACGAACAGGATGGCGTCGTCGGGGTCCTGGAGGCGGAACTGGCCTTGGGCCATGCCGTCCTGCAAGGCCTGTCGGGCCTTGTCGGTGCAGGCCCGGTACCGCTTGGCCAGCTCATCGGGCAGGCCCCGGGCCAGGTCGAAGCTCAGGCCGATGGTTTCGCGCAAGTAGAGGGCCATCTCGCGGGGATGGCTGGCGTAGACCTGGGCGCTGGCCCGCAGGTAAGCCCGGAGTTGCTGACAGGGGTCGTCCAGGCCGCGCAAGGCGAAGGCCAACTCCTGCTCGAAGGCCGCCACCACCCGCTGCTTCAGGGCCAGGTAGAGCTCTTCCTTGCCGCCAGGAAAAAGGCGATAGAGGGTGCCGACTCCGAACTCGGCCGCCTGGGCCACCTCCTGCATGGAGGTGGCGTCATAGCCCTGCTGGGCGAACAGAGTCAGGGCCGCCTCCAACACTTCGCGTCGATGGCGGGTCTGTTCGCGTTCGCGCCGGGTCAGGGCCTGTGCGGCAGGCATTTCACCCTCGGCAGAATAAAAGTTCGGTTACGGAATAATTATTCCAATAATATAATTAACACTCCGCTGTCAAGGGCCTGTCACGGTCGCGCCCAAAAAATCAACCGGCCGGGATGGACCCCGGCCGGCCTGCGGCTCCAGGCGAACAAATATGAACTGACTGGAATAACTAAGCTAACACAATGCCGGTGGGTCAGTTCCGGCGGGGGACACCAGCCTGGACCACCAGGCGTTCCAACTCCGCGTAGGGTTGGGCCCCCACCAGGCCCCGAGCGTTGAGCACGAAGGTGGGCACCGCGCTGATGCCCAGGGTGCGGGCCAGTTGCCAGTCCTGGTCCACCGCTGGGGCGAAGCTCTGGTCCAACACCACCCTTTCGGCCTGGTCCGGGTCCAAGCCCACCTGGCGGGCCAGATCGCGCAGCACCGCCAGGTCGTATAGATTGCGTCCCTGGCCAAAGTAGGCCCGGAAGGCGGCGTGGTGGAAGGCCTCGCCCTGGCCCTGGCTCTCGGCCCACTTGCCCAGCTCCTGGGCGCGGCGGGAGTTGAAGGTCATGCTGCGCGCCCCAAAGGGCAGGTTTTCGGCCTGGGCCACCCCCTCCAGCCGGGCCAGCATGCCGGGGATGTCCATGCCCCGGCCGGCGAAGAGTCGCTCCAGGGATTGGCCCTCGGGCGGCGTCTCCGGATGCAGGGGAAAACAGAGCCAGCGCAAGTCGATCTGGTATTCCTGACGCAACCGCTCCACCCGCCGGGTGACGAAGTAACACCAGGGTCAGACGTAATCGGAGAAGATTTGCAGGGTCGCGGTTGATTCCATGGAATCTCCAGGGGGTTGGGGTGGTCCCAGAGTCAGGGCTGCCCGCCGGGCAGCCCGCACAGGCTGGCGATTCAGGCCGGCAGGGGCAGGAGACGCCACCACCAGGCGGCGGCCAGCCCGGCCAGGGCCAGCCATAAAATCCAGGCGCGCATCATGGTCCTCCGCTGCTGGCAATCCGGGATATCGCGACATCGCTAAGTTCACCATCAAGCATAGCACGCTCGGACCGGGGCGCGTCCCGGCCTTGCCGGCGGTGGAGACGGTCTTAAATTATTTAGCAGACGTGGCGATGACCGCCGCCAGGAGAGTTGAACTCATGGAATCAAGCCTGCATTTGGTCTGTCCCCGCTGCCAGGCCGTCAACCGCGTGCCCGCCGCCCGCCTGGGTCAGGGTCCCAACTGCGGCAAATGCCATGCCGCCCTGTTGGAGCCCCACCCCCTGGCCCTGGACCAGGCCGGTTTCCTGCGCCAGGTGGAAAAGAGCGATCTGCCGTTGCTGGTGGATTTCTGGGCCCCCTGGTGCGGACCCTGCCGGATGATGGCCCCGGCCTTCGAGCAGGCCGCCGCCGCCCTATATCCCCGGGTGCGTCTGGCCAAGGTCAACACCGAGGAGCAGCAGGCCTTGGCCGCCCGATTCGGCATTCAGTCCATACCCACCATGGTCCTGTTCGGGGGCGGCCGGGAAAAAGCCCGGGTTTCCGGGGCCATGGCGGCCAACCAAATCGTGGACTGGGTCCGCTCCCAGCTGCACTGAAGCCAACACCCATCACCCCGCCCGGACGGAGAGCGGCTCCCCGTCCGGGCGTTGGTCGGTGGCCCTGGGTGGCCCCGGCCTCAGTCCTTGAGGATGTCCTCCACCCAGCTCAGGCCGGCGGCGATGGTGGGGAAGCCCACGGTGCTGGTCAAGGCGATGACCGCGTGCCGGATTTCGGTCGGGGTGGCTCCCGCCTCCAGGGCGCGACGGGCGTGGCTGTGGGCCGCGCCTTCGGACCGGGTGGCCACCGCCCCGGCCAGTTGCAGTAGTTGCAGGGTCTTGGCGTCCAGCGGACCTTGCTGGCCCACCGCCTCCCCCAGGCGATCCAGGGCCTCCATGTAGGCCGGAAAATCCTCGCGCAGACGGCGATAGTGCTTGGGCAGTTTCTGGTGCTCGCTCATGGGGTTCCTCCCGGGTGGCGGGTGTTGGCGACGCGATCTGGTCTCACCCTAATCATGCCCAACCAGTTTCCGGCCTGGCAAGGGCCAGGCTGGCATCAAGTGATTTGACGCCGGCCAAGCAGGTGATGATTGACACCTGAGCGCGACTTGGATAGTGTATATGAGTAACTTATTTTCGCTATGCGTAAAGGTTGCCATGGACTTCGCCCACCAGGACAATCCTCGCTATTTCATGCAATCCCTGGCCAAGGGGTTGGGGGTGTTGCAATGCCTGGCCGCCTCGGATCAACCCCTGAGCCTGTCGCAACTGGCCCGGGCCGCCGGGATCAACAACGCCACCGCCACCCGTTGCTGCCACACCCTGGCTCGGCTCGGCTACATCACCCGCGATGCCAATCTGCGCTTCCACCTGGCCCCCGCGGTGCTGATCCTGGGCTACGCCGCGGTGCGCCGCCTCGGTTGGCGGCAGGTGGCCCACCACTACATGGAGCGCCTGTCGCGGGAAATCCATGAGACCGTCAATCTCTCGATGCTGGAGGGAGCGGAACTGCTCTACGTGGGGCGGATCAACACCGACCGCATTCTCAGCTACGATCTTCAGATCGGCTCGCGCCTGCCCCTGCACTGCACCTCCATGGGCAAGGCGCTGTTGGCCCACACCCCCCCGGAGCGGTTGCGCGACCTGATCAAGCAGATGAAATTCGAGCCTCTGACCCACCGCACCATCACCAACTCCGCTGACTATCTGGCCGAGCTGGAACGGGTTCGCCGCCAGGGTTACGCGGTCAACGACGAGGAGTTGTCGGTGGGCCTGCGCTCGGTGGCGGCCCCGGTCCTGGACGGACAGGGCTGGGCCATCGCGGCTCTGAACATCGCGGTGCCCACCAAACGCTACACCCGCCAGCAGGTGGACGATCAGTTGGCCCCTCAGGCGGTGGCCACCGCCCGCGAGATCAGCCAGGCCCTGGCGGCCATGGACCTTTCATCCACCGGAGCGGACCCCGCTCCATCCCAGGGCCGCGCCGCCGCCCGGCGCGAACCTGGGCGAAAACAAACCCATCATCCGGAGCGATAAAGCCATGCACCAGGTTGC
>JAIUYB010000374.1 GCA_020216625.1 Desulfarculus sp. | reverse complement strand
TCCGCCGTCGCCCGTGGTCGGCCAGCCCCCGCCCGGCGGGAACAAGGCAAAGAAAAACGGGGGGCTCTTGACATATGGGGTGGCGTGCCCTATAAATACAGCTTCGACCCACCCTGGGATGAGTGCGGCCGCGGCCGCCCCCTTATGCTGTTAGGCAGGGAAGATGAAAACCTACGTTGCCAAACCGGAAGACATCTCGCGCGACTGGTTCGTGGTCGACGCCACTGACTTGATCCTCGGCCGCCTGGCCACCCAGGTGGCGATGCGCCTCAGGGGCAAGCACAAGCCGGTCTTCACCCCCCATCTGGACACGGGTGACTTCATCATCGTGGTCAACGCCGACAAGATTCGGCTCACTGGCCGCAAGATGGATCAGAAGATCTACTACCGCCATAGCGGCTACCCCGGCGGCATCACCGGCGTTCAGGCCAAGCACCTCAAGGCCAGCAAGCCCGAGGAGCTCCTGCGCGCGGCGGTGCGGGGCATGCTGCCCAAGAACACCTTGGGACGGCAGCTGATCAAGAAGCTCAAGGTTTACGCCGGGCCCGAGCATCCGCACAAAGCCCAGCAGCCCCAAGCGCTGGCCCTGTAGGCGAGGAACACGACCATGCCCGAGACTCGTTATTACGCGACCGGTAAAAGAAAGACCTCCGTGGCCCGCTGCTGGCTGACCTCCGGCAACGGCAAGGTCACCATCAACAAGCGCCCGGCCGAGGAGTACTTCTCCCGCGAGACCGACACCATGGTGCTCAAGCAGCCCCTGGCGTTGACCGAGACCCTGAGCCAGTTCGATGTGCTGGTCACGGTCTGCGGCGGCGGCACCACCGGCCAGGCCGGCGCCATCCGCCACGGCATCGCCCGCGCCCTGCTGGAGTTCAACCCCGAATTGCGCCTGGTGCTCAAGCGGGCCGGCTTCCTCACCCGGGATCCCCGCAAGAAGGAGCGCAAGAAGTACGGCCAGCGCGGCGCCCGCGCCCGGTTCCAGTACTCCAAGCGCTAAGCCCGCACCGGCTTACAGGCAATTTGCGGGGAGGGTCCGGCGCGGGCCCTCCCCGTTTTTATTGGGCCGCCCCTTGCGGCCGCCTGGTCCATTCCCCACCTCCAAGGGAGGCGCATGCCATGATCCCCGTGGCCATCCTGGGCGCAAGCGGATACACCGGCGTGGAGCTGATGCGGCTCATCGCCAACCACCCCGACCTGAACCTGGTGGCGGTCAGCTCGCGCCAATACCAGGGCCAGGCCGTGGCTTCGGTCTTCGGCGCCCTGGAGGGCCGGGTGGAGCTGGATTTCTCCGCCGCCGAGCCCGAAACCCTGGCCCGCCAGGCCGAGTTGGTCTTCCTGGCGGTGCCCCACCAGACCGCCATGGCCGCCGCGCCGGCCATCCTGGAGGCCGGGGCCAAGGTGGTGGACCTCTCGGCCGACTTCCGGCTCTGCAACCAGCAGGTCTACGAGCAGTGGTACGCCCCCCACACCTGCCCCCAATACCTGGCCGAGGCGGTCTACGGCCTGCCGGAGTTCAACCGCGCCCGGATCAAAACCGCCCGCCTGGTGGCCAACCCAGGCTGCTACGTCACCAGCGTCCTGATCGCCCTGGTTCCCCTGCTCAAGGCCGGCCTGATCTCGCCCGAGGGGATCATCGCCGACAGCAAAAGCGGCGTCTCCGGGGCTGGGCGCAGCGCCAAGCTGGGATTGTTGCACTGCGAGGTGCACGACAACTTCAAGGCCTACTCGGTGGCCGGCCACCGCCACACCCCGGAGATGGAGCAGGAGCTGTCCCGCGCCGCCGGCCAGGAGGTGCGCCTGACCTTCACCCCCCACCTGCTGCCCATCGACCGCGGCATCCTCTCCACCATCTACGCCCGGCCCCAGAACGACGCCGGGGTGGACGAGATCCGCGCCGCCTGGCTCCAGGCCTTCGCCGACGAGCAGTTCGTGCGCCTGCTTCCCCCCGGGGTCCTGCCCGCCACCAAGGAGGTGCGCGGCACCAACCGGGTCCAACTGGCCGTGGTCCAGGACCCCCGCTCCGGCCTGCTCAAGATCTTCTCCGCCCTGGACAACCTCACCAAGGGCGCCAGCGGCCAGGCCCTGCAAAACGCCAACCTCATGCTGGGTCTGCCCGAGGAAACCGGCCTGGCCGACCTGGCCGTCACGCCGTAGGCGGGGGGCGGGGGGCGGAGAGGGAGTAAAGAGCGCGGGGGAAAACCTTTTCCTTGGCAGCCCAAAGAAAAGGGGTATCCGCACCCCAGCCAGCGGAGCCGGCTGGGCCCCCCGCCCCCCCTTTCCAAAAGAAAGGCCACTGAGGGATGGCGGGAAAAGCCGGGGTGGAGGGTTGACGGGCAGGGCTGAGCCATCGCTCTGGGCGCGTCTGTTGGGCGGGTTCCCGCCCCACGGGGTGCCGTTCCTGGCGGCGGACCCGGGACCGGACGCGGCCGGCCAGCGCCACCTGGCCCTGGTCCTGGCCTATGCCGGCGAGGGCTTCCTGGGCTGGCAGGTGCAGCCCCGGGGCCGCTCCATCCAGGGCGAGCTGGAGGCGGCCCTGACCCGGCTCTGCGACCATCCCTTGCGCCTCCACGCCTCCGGCCGCACCGACGCCGGGGTCCACGCCCTGGGCCAGGTGGCCAGTTTCGCCACCAGCAGCACGCTGTCTCTGGAGCGCCTGACCCGGGGCCTGCGCTCCCTGCTGCCGCCGGGGATCCACCCGCGCGCCCTGGGTCCGGTCCCGCCGGAGTTCCACGCCCGTTATAGCGCCCAGGCCAAGACCTACGACTACTGGCTCTGGCCAAGGGCCGAGGCCGGGATCTTCCTGCGGGCCCGCCTCTGGCCCCTGCCCATGGCCCTGGACCCCCAGGCCATGGCCGCCGCCCTGGCCCGGTTGCCCGGCCCCCGCGACCTGGCCGCCCTGGCCAGCCAGGGAGCCGAGGTCAACGGCTCCACCGTGCGCGAGATCCTGGAAGCCCGCCTGGATGTGACGCCCGAGGGCCCCTGGCGGGTGCGGATCACCGCCACCGGCTTCCTGCGCCACGTGGTGCGCAACCTGGTGGGATTATTGGTGCGGGTGGGACGGGGGCAGCTCAGCCCGGAAGGCATGCTGGCCGCCATCGCGGCCGGCCGCGAGCTGCGGGGTGGGTCCAAGGCCCCGCCCCAGGGGCTCTACCTGAGCCGGGTCTACTACCAGCCCTGGCCCGGTCCGGCCCCGGACTGAGGCGGGCGCGGGGAGGCCCTAACGCCTGTCCCGGTCCACGGTCTCGGCCACCGCGCGGTAGATCTGCTCGAAGGCCTCCTGGAAGGCGGCGGTGGAAATGCGCCCGGTTTCCACGTACTTGACCGCGATCTCCTTGGCCACCTTGAGGTAGGCCTCCTGACGGGGGCTCAGGCGGTCGGGCTCGGCCGGGGGGGCTGGCGGCGCTTGGCCGGGCTTGTCCTTGGCATGCGACATCGACGACTCCCTGGGCAATGACGGGCGATGACGGATGATGACGCCGGCTTGGCCCGCGCCGCAGCGATTATCGCCCGGACCCGCCAGGGCCGGCAAGCCAATTCCGGCCGCAGTCCCCGGGCCGGCCGACCCATAGGCCGAGGCGCGGCGGTATAATCAGGCCTCTGAGCCGCCACCAGCCC
>JAIUYB010000373.1 GCA_020216625.1 Desulfarculus sp. | reverse complement strand
AAACGAAAAACTTAAAGAAACCGGAAAGGAACCTGCCATGCGTTTCGACAAGTTCACCGTCAAGTCCCAGGAGGTGGTCCAGGAGGCCATGAGCCTGGCCTCGCGCCGGGGCAACCCCCAGATCGAGCCGGTGCATCTGCTGTCGGTGATGCTGGAGACCAGCCAGGAGATCGCCCGGCCGGTGCTGGGCAAGCTGGGGGCCAACCCCGACCGCCTGATCGAGGAGCTGGAGACCGCCCAGCAGAAGCTGCCCCAGGCCAGCGGCGCGGTCAGCCAGCCCGGCCTGGGCCAGGCCGCCCTGCAGGTGATGCAGAACGCGGAGGCCAAGGCCGAGGCCATGCGCGACGAGTACATCAGCGTCGAGCACCTTCTGCTGGCCATCGCCGAGAGCAAGGATCCGGCCGGGGAGATCCTGCGCGCGGCCGGGGTCACGCCCGAGGCCATCATGGGGGTGTTGCAGTCCATCCGCGGCACCCAGCGCGTCACCGACCAGAACCCCGAGGACAAGTACCAGGCCCTGAAACGCTACGCCCGCGACCTGACCGAGCTGGCCATGAAGGGCAAGCTGGATCCGGTCATCGGCCGCGACGAGGAGATCCGCCGCACCATCCAGATCTTAAGCCGGCGCACCAAGAACAACCCGGTGCTCATCGGCGAGCCGGGCGTGGGCAAGACCGCCATCGTGGAGGGCCTGGCCCAGCGCATCGTGCAAAAGGACGTGCCCGAGGGCTTGAAGGACAAGCAGGTGGTGGCCCTGGACATGGGCGCGTTGATCGCCGGGGCCAAGTATCGCGGCGAGTTCGAGGACCGGCTCAAGGCGGTGCTCAAGGAGGTCACCGAGGCCCAGGGCCAGATCATCCTGTTTATCGACGAGATGCACACCCTGGTGGGCGCGGGCAAGGCCGAGGGGGCCATGGACGCCGGCAACATGCTCAAGCCGGCCCTGGCCCGGGGCGAGCTGCGCTGCGTGGGGGCCACCACCATCAAGGAGTACCGCCAGAACATCGAAAAGGACGCCGCCCTGGAGCGGCGCTTCGCCCCGGTGCTGGTGACCGAGCCCAGCGTGGAGGACACCATCGCCATCCTGCGCGGGCTCAAGGAGAAGTACGACACCCACCACGGGGTGCGGATCAAGGACTCGGCCCTGGTGGCCGCCGCCACCCTGAGCCAGCGCTACATCACCGACCGCTTCCTGCCCGACAAGGCCATCGACCTGATCGACGAGGCGGCCAGCAAGCTGAAGATCGACATCGACTCCATGCCGGCCGAGTTGGACGGCCTGGAGCGGGCCATCACCCAGTTGACCATCGAGGCCGAGGCGCTGAAGAAGGAGTCCGACGAGGGCAGCAAGCGCCGCCTGGCCAAGGTGCAGCAGGAGATGGAGCAGAAGGGGGTGGAGCGCGACGCCCTGAAGGCCCGCTGGCAGCGGGAGAAGGACGCTATCGCCGCCATCCGCCAGGCCAAGGAGAACCTGGGCCGGCTCAAGACCCAGTTGGAGCAGGCCCAGCGCCAGGGCGACTTCAACCTGGCCGCCGAGCTGCAATATGGCCGCATCCCGGCCACCGAGCGCGAGCTGGCCCAACGCCAGGAGGAGCTGGCTGGGCTCCAGGGCGAGGGCTCGCTCCTGAAGGAGGAGGTGGACGCCGAGGACGTGGCCGAGGTGGTGGCCAAGTGGACCGGCATCCCGGTCAGCAAGCTGATGGAGGGCGAGCGCGACAAGCTGTTGACCATGGAGGAGCGCATCGGACAGCGGGTGGTGGGCCAAAAAGAAGCCGTGGTCGCGGTGGCCAACGCGGTGCGCCGGGCGCGCTCCGGGCTCCAGGACCCCAACCGGCCCATCGGCAGCTTCATCTTCATGGGCCCCACCGGGGTGGGCAAGACCGAGCTGGCCCGGGCCCTGGCCGAGTTCATGTTCGACGACGAGCAGGCCCTGATCCGCCTGGACATGAGCGAGTTCATGGAAAAACACGCCGTCAGCCGGCTGATCGGCGCGCCTCCGGGGTACGTGGGCTATGAGGAGGGCGGCTATCTCACCGAGGCGGTGCGCCGCCGGCCCTACAGCGTGGTGCTCTTCGACGAGGTGGAAAAGGCCCACCCGGACGTGTTCAACGCCCTGTTGCAGATCCTGGACGACGGCCGCCTGACCGACGGCCAGGGCCGCACCGTGGACTTCAAGAACACCATCATCATCATGACCAGCAACATCGGCAGCCAGTTCATCCAGGACCTGGCCGGTCCCGGCCAGCGGGCCCGGATGGAGGAGCTGGTGATGGAGGCCCTGCGCGCCCACTTCAAGCCCGAGTTCCTGAACCGGGTGGACAACGTGGTCATTTTCCACGCCCTGGACCGGGAGCAGATCGGGCGCATCGTGGAGATCCAGCTGGCCCGGCTCAACAAACTCCTGGCCCAGCGCGGACTCTCCCTGAGCCTGACCCCGGCGGCGCTGGAGTTCCTGGCCGAGGCCGGCTTCGACCCGGTCTACGGCGCGCGGCCCTTGAAGCGGGCCATCCAACGCCACCTGCAGGACACCCTGGCGGTGAAGATCCTGGACGGCAGCTTCGCCGACGGCGACCAGATCAGCGCCGACGTGGAGGGCGACCAGTTGGTCTTTCGCAAGAACTAGACGGCATCGCCTAGATGATCTGCCGGGGCGGGGAGCAATCCCCGCCCCGTCTCATTAAGCAACTATCGCGGCAATTATCGCGAGGATACGTTCGCCTTCGCCCGCTCAGGCCTTTGGCCGCGACCTCTCGCGGCCGGGCGCCAGGACCAACCGTTGTCCCGGCCACCGGGAAAAGCCAGGGCAACCTAGCAAAACGCCGCCGCATGGCCGCGGCGGCCAGGCGGGCGCGGGCCCAGGCCGGAGCTAGGGCAACGGCTCCTTGACCCGCTCGATGGCCAGGGCTAGGCCGCTGGCCGGATCGAGCGTGACCAGGGCCCCGTGCAGCCAGGCGTCGCCCTTGGCCACCCGGAAGGGCTGGGGGCGCTGCTCCAGGAAGCGGGGCGCGGCGGCCTCGGGGTCCATGCCGATGACCGAGGCCTGGGGTCCGGTCATGCCCAGATCGGTGATGTAGGCGGTGCCCTGGGGCAGGATGCGCTCGTCGGCGGTCTGGACGTGGGTGTGGGTGCCCACCACCGCGCTGACCCGGCCGTCGAAGTGCCAGGCCAGGGCCTGTTTCTCGCTGGTGGCCTCGGCGTGCATGTCCACGCAGACCATCTCGCAGCCGGCCAGCGGGCCGGCCAACAGCGCCTCCAGGGCGGCGAAGGGGCAGTCCAGGGGGTTCATGAAGACCCGCCCCTCCAAATTGACGATGCCCACCTGGTGGCCGGATTTGGCCCGGGCGATGACCCAGCCCTGGCCCGGCGCGCCGGCGGGATAGTTGGCCGGGCGCAGGAGATGGGGCTCCTGCCGCAGTAGGGCCACCAGGTCGCGCTGTTTCCAGACATGATTGCCGGTGGTGATGACGTCGGCCCCGGCCAGGAAGATCTCCCGGGCCTCGCGCTGGGCCAGGCCCAGGCCGCCACTGGCGTTCTCGCCATTGACCACGATCAGGTCCAGCGACAACCGCCGCCGCAGGGCGGGCAAGAGGTTTTGCAGGCAACGGCGGCCGGGGCCGCC
>JAIUYB010000372.1 GCA_020216625.1 Desulfarculus sp. | reverse complement strand
GGCAGGAAGCCCTGTTGCACCAGGCGTTGGCGGGCGGCTTGCACGATGGCGGCCACGTTGACCTGGGCCGGGCAGGTGTACTTGCAGTTCAGGCACATCATGCACTGGTACAGGCGCTCGGCCATCTCGGCGCTGGGGGCGGCTTTGCCGGTCAAGAGGCTGAAGGCGTAGGTCACCCGGCCCCGGGCGTTCAGGCCCTCCAGGTCGGTCTGGGCGTAGGTGGGGCAGCCCAGGCGGCAGAAGCCACACTGGATGCAGGCCAGGATCTCGTCGTCCACGCCGCCAAAGCTTCGCACCTCGGGCGCGCCCTCGCGCAGGGGCGTGAAGCCGCTCTGGGCGTAGACGTCGTCGATGGAGCCACGCAAACCCAGCTTGCCGGGGTTCAGGATGCCGGCCGGGTCCAGGGCGTCCTTGATGGCCTGCATCACCTCCAGGCCCACCGCCCCCAGCTCACGGTCGATGTAGGGGCTCTTGGCCATGCCCAGGCCGTGCTCGGCGCTCATGGTGCCCTCCATGGCCGCCGTGACCTCCACCAGCTCCCAGGCGATTTTCTTGACCGCCTCCCACTCCTCCTTCTTCTTCACGTCCATGATGAAGGTGGCGTGCAGGTTGCCGTCGCCGATGTGGCCAAAGGTGGCGATGCCGAAGCCGTATTTTTGGCCGATGGCCTGGATCTGGGCGATGGTCTCGGGGATCTTGGTGAGCGGCACCCCGAAGTCCTCCATCAGGGGCACCAGGCGGTAGCCGGGCTTCAAGCGGCTCATGGCCGGCACCAGCTTGTGGCGGGCCTCCCACAGCGGCGCCTTTTCGGCCGGGTCGTCGGTCCAGCGCTTGTTCAGGGCCCCGTGGCGGTCGCAGACGGCCTCGACCTTGGCCACGTACTCCTTGACCGCCGCGCGGTGGCCGTCCAGCTCCAACATCAGCATGCAGCCCACGCCCTCCGGGGCCTTGAGGCCGGCGAATTTTTCCAGCACCGCCAGGGAGACGTTGTCCAGGATCTCGCAGGTGGCGATGGGGATGCCGCTGGTGAGCATCTCGGTGACCGCGGCCCCGGCGCTGGGCACGTCCGGGAACTCCAGGCGGGCGCTGATGTTGTACTCCGGCAGGGGCAGAATCTTGAGCGTGGCCTCGGTGATGACCCCCAGGGTGCCCTCGCTGCGGCAAAAAAGCCGGGTCAGGTCATAGCCGCTGCTGGACTTGGGCGCGCGGGTGCCGGTCTTGAGCACCCGGCCGTCGCTGAGCACCACGGTCAGGCCCATCACGAAGTCCTGGGTGGTGCCGTACTTCACCGCCCGGATGCCGCTGGCGTTGGTGTTGATCATGCCGCCGATGGTGGCGATGGCCGCCGAGCCGGGATCGGGTGGGAAGAAGAACTTCTCCCCGGCCAGGCGGGCGTTCAAGGCCCCGCAGAGCACGCCCGGCTGCACCCGGACGTAGTGGTCGGGCAGGTTGATCTCCAGCACCTGGTTCATGCGGATCAGGTTAAGCAGCACCCCGCCCCGGGGGCAAAGCACCGCCCCGGTGACGCTGGTGCCGCCGCCGCGGGGAATGACCGGGGTCTTGGTCTCGTGGCACAGGCGCATCACCTGGGCCACCTGCTCGGTGCTGGTGGCGAAGACCACCATGTCCGGCGGGCCCATGTGCACGCTCATGTCCCGGGAATAACTCAGGCAATCCACCGGGTTGGTGACCACGTTGCGCTCGCCGACGATCGCGGCCAGCCTGGCGCTAAGCTCCATCGCTCTCCCTCCTGCCGGGCCCCCCAAAAGGGGCCGCCACCAAAAAAACAGGGGAGGGTCGCCCCTCCCCCGCTCACTGGACCGCGCGCCAATAGTAATAGGCGCCCACGCGCGGCCCGCCACCCAGCATCATGCGGCGATGATTCCCTGACATGCTTCCCTTTTCGCCTCCGGGCGGGCGGCCGGGAGCCTGCCCGCCGCCCCGGGGTCCTGTCAAATGGAACCGGCCATCGCGACCGCCCGGCGGTCGCCACCGCACGACACCGACTCTGGGCAAGATAGAGACGTCGCGCTTTCGCCGGGGTCTCAGGCCTGCTCGGCCTCCACCTTGGCGATCTCGGCCTCGACCCAGGCTTTATATGCCTCGCCCTGCATCAGGTTCTTCAGCTCGGCCTCCAGGTTGGCCGGCTTGATCTTGGCGATCCAGCCCTGGCCGTAGCAATCCTGGTTGATCAGCTCCGGCTCGTCCTCCAGGGCCTCGTTGCCTTGGGCGATCTCGCCGCTGACCACCGCGTAGGTGCGCCCCACCCACTTGCCGCTCTCGATGGAGCCAAAGGGCTTGCCCTGGCTCACCGCGTCCCCGGCCGATGGCACGTCCACGAAGGTGATCTCCCCGGCCATCTTCTGGGTCAGGTCGGTGGTGCCCATCACCACCAGGCCGCCCTCCACCCGGGCCCAAAAATGATTGGCGTCGTAGTACAGATCGTCGGGGAATTGGTAACCCTTGACCTCCATCGCGTCTCTCCTTGTGGCGGTTAGGCGGCAGTCACTTGCAAGCTTCCAGAAGCTCCTTGGGCTTGATCCGGTTGAGCTTGAAGCCCAGCTCGTCGGGCGTGAAGCCCAGGGCCAGGCCCAATATCTGGGTGAGATACACCACCGGCACCTTGATTTCCAGCTCCAGCCGCTTGGCGATGGCCTTCTGCTGGCCCTCGAACATCACGTTGCAGAAGGGGCAGACCACCGCCATGGCCGTCACGCCGGCCGCGGTCAGCTCGCCCAGCTTGCCGCCGGCCATGCGTCCGGCCAGGTCCTCGTCCGCCCCCAGCACCCCGCCGCCGCAGCAGTCCTTGAGCCGGGCGTAGTCCAGGGCGTTAGCTCCGGTCACCGCGATCAGTTGAGCCAGGCTCCGGGGATCCTCGGGGTCGTCCAGGCCGCCCATCACCCGGCTGGGCTTGAGGAAGTGGCAGCCGTAGTGGGGGGCGAAGGTGAATCCGGTCAGCGGCCGGACCACCTTGCCCGCGATGGCCTCCAGGCCGACTTCCTCCAGCAGGAAGCGGGCCAGGTGGCGCACCTTGACTCCCGGGCGGTAGGTCAGGCCCAGCTGGTCCAGCTCGGCCTGCACCTCGCCGCGGGCGGCCGGGTCGTGGTCCAGGTGGTGGGCGGCCTCGGTGAGCGTCCCGGCGCAGGCCGAGCAGAGCGGGACCAGGGGCAGGCCGGTGGCGGCGGCCTGGGCCAGGGCCCGGGCGGCCAGGACCAGGGCCGCGCGCTGGTCGCCGGATTTCAGGGGATAGCCGCAGCAGCCCAGCTCCGGCAGGTCCACGAGCCTCACGCCCAGGGCCTCGGCCACCTTGCGGGCGCTGACCTCGTAGTTGAGGTTGCGCACCGGCACCGTGCAGCCCAGGTAGACCAGCGCCTCCATCAGGCCCCCTCCCCCGGCTCAAGGCCGGTCTCGGGCGCGAGGCCAAGAATGATCTGGTAGTCCCGGGGGGCCTCGCTCACCGGCGGCAGGCCCAGCTCGGCCCGCTTGTTGTTCTCGAAGTCGGTCACCTCCAACAGCCGGCCGTGGGCGGCCAGTTGCCGGGCGATGGCCTTCTGGCTGGGCGGGGCGTATCCCGCCCGGGCCGCCAGGTTGCGGATGGCGGTCATGACCTCCGAGAAGCGCACGTCC
>JAIUYB010000371.1 GCA_020216625.1 Desulfarculus sp. | reverse complement strand
CTGCGATCTCAACCAGGGGGTGGCCCAGGCCCTGGTGATTTTCATCGCGGTGGGCACCCCCCAGGGCGACGATGGCGCGGCCGACCTGCAATACGTCTGGGAGGTGGCCCGCTCCATCGGTCGCACCATGGCCGACTACAAGGTGGTGGTCACCAAGAGCACGGTGCCGGTGGGTACCGGACAAAAGGTGGCGGCCATCATCCGTGAGGAGCAGGCCCGGCCGATTCCCTTCGACGTGGTCAGCAATCCCGAGTTTTTGCGCGAGGGTTCGGCCATCGAGGACTTCATGCGGCCCAACCGGGTGGTGGTGGGAGCCTCCAGCGACCAGGCCAAGGCCATCATGAAGGACCTCTACTCCCCGCTCTACCTGCTGGAGACCCCCTTCGTGGTCACCAACGTGGAGACGGCGGAGATGATCAAGTACGCCTCCAACGCCTTTTTGGCCACCAAGATCAGCTTCATCAACGAGATGGCCAACATCTGCGAGCTGGTGGGCGCGGACGTCAACGTGGTGGCCAAGGGCATGGGCCTGGACAACCGCATCGGCCAGAAATTCCTGCACGCCGGGCCAGGCTTCGGCGGCAGTTGCTTCCCCAAGGACACCGCGGCCATCGCCCGCCTGGCCCAGGACAAGGGCTACCGCTTCCAGATCGTGGAGGCGGTGATGGCGGTCAACCATCAGCAGCGCCTGGTGATGGTGGACAAGATCAAGCAGGCTCTGGAGGGCAACCTGGCCGGCAAGACCGTGGCCTGCCTGGGCCTGGCCTTCAAACCCAACACCGACGACATGCGCGACGCCCCCAGCCTGGTGATCCTGCCGGCCCTGATGGAAGCCGGGGCCACGGTGCGGGCCTTCGATCCGGCCAGCATGGCCGAGGCCAAGCGCATGATTCCGGGCCTGGTCTTCTGCGAAAACGCCTACGACGCCGCCCAGGGCGCGGATTGCCTGCTGATCATGACTGAGTGGAACCAGTTCCGTAACCTGGAATGGAACCGGATCAAGGCCCAGATGCAAGGGCGGGTGGTGGTGGATCTGCGCAACGTGTACAACCCCCAGAAGGTGCGCGACGAGGGCTTCACCTACGTCAGCGTCGGCCGGCCCTAGGGCTGGGGCGGGCCGGGGGGAGGGCGACCGGTGCCGGGTCCGTCGCCGACCCGGGCCTGCCTGGTGGTCAGCTTGCTGGCCGCCAGCGAGGAGCCCCGGGCCGAGGCGGTGCGCCGTTTGGCCCGGCGCTGGGGAGCGGTGGATTACCTGAGCCAGCCTTTGGCCTTTCCCGGAGGCGGCTACTACCAAGCCGAAATGGGCTCGCCGCTCACCCGCCGTCTGTTGGCCTTTCGCCAGCCGGTGGGGCTGGATGAGCTGGGACCGGCCAAGCTGGCGTGCCGGAGCCTGGAGGCCGACCTGGCCCAGGAGGGGCGACGGTCGGTAAACCTGGACCCCGGCCTGCTGACCGGTGACAGCTTGGTCCTGGCCAGCACCAAATACACTGGCCATCGCCTGCCTCTGGATCCCGGGAGCGGGCTCTGGCAGGAGTTGACGCTTTGGTATCGCCAGGGCTGTTACCAAGCCCTGCCCTGGACCTATCCTGACTATGCCGGCCAGGAACTGCGCGAGATCATGTCCGGCCTGCGCAGACGCCACCTCTGGCGGCTGCGCCAGGCCGCCGCACAAGGAGGATGAGCTTGATCAAATCCATGACCGGCTATGGCAGGGGGCAGTCAGCGGTGGGCGAGGGGGCCTGGGTGGTGGAGCTGCGCACGGTCAACTCCCGCTTTTTGGACCATCACCTGCGCCTGCCCTCCGGCCTGGCCGCCTTGGAGGACCGGATCAAGAAGCACCTGGGCGAGCGCCTGGTCCGCGGCCGGGTGTCCTTGAGCGTCAGCGCCTCGGGCGCGGTGCAGGCCCCGCCGCGACTGGTGCTCAACCGCCCCCTGGTGCGCGAGTATCGACGGGTGTTGGACGAGCTGCGCGAAGAGCTGGGCAGCGACCACGACCCCGGCCTGGGGCCGTACCTCACCAATCGCGACCTGGTCCTGACCCAGGAAGAATCACCGGACCTGGAGGTCCTGTGGGAGCAGGTGCGTCCGGCCCTGGATCAGGCTCTGGATGAGCTGGACGCCATGCGCGCGGCCGAGGGCGCGACCCTGGCCCAGGACCTGCGGCAACGCCTGGACCGCCTGGGCGAGCTGTTCGAGGCCGCCGCGGCCCGGGCTCCGGAGATCGTGGCGAACTACCGCCAGCGGCTCGGCGAGCGCATCGCCAAGCTGATGGACCAGGTGGAGGTGGACCCCCAGCGCCTGGCCCTGGAGGTGGCCATTTTGGCCGACAAATGCGACATCACCGAGGAGGCCGTCCGCGCCCGCAGCCACCTGGAGCAGTTCCGGGCCTTCCTGGGCTCCCCGGAGTCGGTGGGGCGCAAGCTGGATTTCCTGATCCAGGAGCTCAACCGCGAGGCCAACACCATGGGCTCCAAGAGCCCCGACGCCGAGGCCAGCCAGCTCATCGTGGAGCTGAAGGCCGAGTTGGAGCGGGTGCGCGAGCAGGTGCAGAATATCGAGTAGGCCCTTGGCGCGCCGGTCCTGGCGCCGGGGAGGGGGTGGTCATGCCCGGCAAGCTTCTTAACATCGGTTTCGGCAACTCGGTGGTGGCCCGCCGGGTGGTGGCCATCGTCAATCCCGGCAGTTCGCCCATGAAACGCCTGCGCGACGAGGCCCGCGAGTCCCACCGTCTGGTGGACGCCACCCAGGGCCGGCGCACCCGCTCCATCATCGTCACCGACTCCGGCCACGTCATCCTCTCGGCCATCCAGGCCGAGACCATCGCCCAGCGCTACGAGCAGACCGTGTACGAGGGCGCGGTGATCTCCATCTCCGACGACACCGAGGCCGAGCCGTGAGCGTGGCGGGACAGGTCTTCGTGCTCTCCGGACCGCCCGGGGCTGGCAAATCCACCCTGGGTAAGCGCCTGCGCCAGCGTTTCGCGGACCTGGCCTACTCGGTCAGCCTCACCACCCGCGAGCCCCGTCCGGGCGAGGTTCACGGCGTTGACTACGTATTCGTCAGCCGGGAGGAGTTCCTGGCCAAGGTGGCCAGCGGCGAGATGCTGGAGCACGTGGAGGTCTTCGGCAACCTCTACGGCACCTCCGCCGCCGCCATCCGCCAGAGCATCGATGGCGGCCGGGACCTCCTTCTGGAGATCGAGGTCAACGGCGGCCTGGCGGTCAAGCGGGCCTTTCCCCAGGCGGTGATGATCTTCCTGCTGCCGCCCTCGCCGGCCGAGCTGGAGGCCCGCCTGCGCGGGCGGGGCACCGAGGACGAGCCGAAAATCCGCGGCCGCCTGGAGCGGGTGGCCTACGAACTGGCCCAGGCCCGACACTACACCCATCTGGTGGTCAACGACGACCTGGAGCGGGCGGTGGAGGAGGTGGCGACCCTGCTCACCGCCGAGCGTCTGCGCCTGGAGCGGCGCTGGCCCCTGGTGGCCCCGGCCTGGGGCCTGTGATGGGCGAGGATCCCAACCTGGTGGTGGGCCGCCACGCGGTGGCCGAGCTGCTGGCCCGCGACCCCCGCGCCGTCCAAGAGCTCCTGGTGGCCGCGCCGGAGCGCTCCCCGGCCGTGGCCCAGGCCCTGG
>JAIUYB010000370.1 GCA_020216625.1 Desulfarculus sp. | reverse complement strand
ATTGGGCCCGGGCGATGTCCTCCAGGGCGTCCAGACGCTGGTCGCCCTGGGCCAGGCGGCGCAGGTTGTCCAGGTGGTGGGGGATCAAGGCGTTCATGGCCTTGACCAGCTCGTCGTTGAAACGCACCTGGCGGGCCAGCCAGACGCTCAGGGGGAAGCGGGTCAGCTTGTGGATGAGCTTCTTGAGACCCAGGACCAGCCGGCCCTTGATCCCACCACGGTGGGTGGAGACGCCCCACTCCAGGGTGTTCCAGAGCTGGTTCAGCTCCGCGCGCTGGGTCTCCAACTGGGCGGCGGCCATGTCCTGCACCGCCTGATCGAAGTCCAGCGCCGCCGCCTCCACCTTGCGGATCTCGGCCGGGTCGTAGAACCCGGACGCCTTTTTCTCCTGGACGTTGCGCTCCACCTCGGCCAGGAGCGCGGCCACGTCCAGCTTGGGGGCTGGCTGGTCCATCAGGCCTCCCCTCGCGGGGTCAGCGTCCAATGGTGGGGGGGGCGGAACACGCCCTCGTCTCCCACCGAACTGCGCACCGCGAAGCTAGCGATCTGCTTGATGTAGTCATAGGCGCGGCCGTCCTTGGCGTGGGCGGCCGCGTCCAGCAGGTAGGTGCCCTGCACCAAATCCAGGCGCTCGATGGCCAGGCGCACGGTGCCCGCCAGGGGGGCGGCGCCCAGCTCGACCCGGTCGATGTGGGTGTTGCTGCCATAGCAGAGCACCCCCTGGGCGGTGCTGACCGCCACCCCGAAGACCAGGTCCTCGGTGGGCTTGACCTGGCGATAGTCGATCTCCAGGGTCAGGGACTCCCCATGCTGAAAAACCGCCCGCTCCCCGCCGGCGGCGTCCAGCACCCGCACCGCCTCGATCACCACGTCGCCGTCGCCCCAGCGCTCCTGCTTCAACTCCCCGGCCGCGACGCACTGGTCGCGCCGGATCTCGTCCTCCTGCGCCGCCACCTTCTGGCGGTAGGCGTCGATCACCGGCTTGGGCTCGCCGTGGGCGGCCACGCAGCCGCCGTCCAGCCAGATCACCTCGTCGGCGTATTTCTCCACCGCGCCCAGGTCGTGGGTCACCAGCACGATGGTCTTGCCCGCCCGGCGGAACTCGTTGACCTTGTCCTCGCACTTGTGGGCGAAGGCCTCGTCGCCCACCGCCAACACCTCGTCCACCAGCAGCACGTCCGGGTCCACGTTGACCGCCACCGAGAAGCCCAGGCGCACGTACATGCCCGAGCTGTAGGTGCGCACCGGGGCGTCGATGTACTCGCCCAGGCCGGAATAGGCCACGATGTGCTCGAAGCGCTCTGCGATCTCCTTCTTGGACAGCCCCAGGATGGTGGCGTTGAGCTGCACGTTCTCCCGGCCGCTGAACTCGGGGTGGAAGCCCGCCCCCAGCTCGATCAGGCTGGAGACCCGGCCCCGCACCTTGACCACGCCAGCGTCGGGCTTGTAGATGCCGGCCAGGATTTTCAGAAGGGTGGACTTGCCCGAGCCGTTCTGGCCGATGATGGCCAGGGTGCGCCCGGGGTCGACGCTGAAACGCACGCCGTCCAGCACCGTGACCAGGTCGCGCCGGCGCTGGCGGGAGAAGGGCCGCAGCAAGAGGCTCTTCCAGGTGCCGTAATCGCGCACCAGCATCTCGCGCCGGAAACGCTTGACCAGGTCGCTGACCTCTATGGCTGGTGGGTTGGACATCGACTCCCCGAAAGCAGGCGACGCGCGCCTAGATCTTCTCCGCGAAGTATTCCTTGTAGTGCTCGAAAATCCGCGTCCCCACCGCCAGGATGATCAGGCTCGCCAGCGCCAGCAGGCCCAGGTGGTCCCAGCGGGGCCAGCGTCCCCAGAAGATGGCGTCCTGATAAGACAGGGTGAAGACCGCCGCCGGGTTGAGGTAGACCAGCCAGCGCCAGCGCTCCGGCACCTGGGTCAGGGGATAGAGCACCGGGGTGAGGAAGAACCACAGGGTGATAAGGTTGCCCAGGATGTGGCGGGTGTCGCGCATGAAGACCGTGGCCACGCACAGCACCAGCACGCAGGCGAAGGTGAAGACCACCTGCACCAGGGCCACCGCCGGCAGCGCCAGCATGGTCAGACCGGGTCGCAGGCCGTCGGCCAGCATGAAAATCAGCAAGATCGGCAGGCTGAGCAAGAAGTTGACGAAATTGCTGGTCACCTTGACCGCCGGCAGCACCTGCTGGGGGAAGATCACCTTGGTCACCAGGCTGCCGCCGTCCACGATGGCCCCGGCGCCCTCCATCAGGGCCTGGGAGAAGAAGATCCAGGGCAACAGTCCGGTGAACATGAAGACCGCGTAGTGCTCCATCTGCACCCTAAAATAGACGCTGAAGACCAGGGCGTAGACCAGCAAGAGCAGCAGGGGGTTCAGGAAGGTCCAGAGGAAGCCCAGCACCGAGCCCCGATAGCGGCCTTTGAGCTCACGGCCGGCCAAGGCCGCCACCAGGGCGCGGTATCGCCAGAGCTCGCCGAGGTGCCGGGTCAGGAGCATGGAGCGGTCTTCCTCTCCGGCGGGGCGAACGGCCCGCCAAGACGGTCAATTTACCACGCGGGGCCAGAGGGGTAAAGCCTGGCCGCGGCTGGGCTTGTCAGTAGGCGTTGGGGTGGATGAACCCCTTGACCAGGGTCAGGAGCATGATCTTGAGGTCAAAGGCCAGGGACCAGTTCTCGATGTAGTAGAGGTCGTGCTGGATGCGCTTTTCCAGGCTGGTGTTGCCGCGCCAGCCGTTGATCTGGGCCCAGCCGGTGATGCCGGCCTTGACCTTGTGGCGCAGCATGTAGCCCGGCACCTTGCGCTTGAACTCGGCGATGAACTCCGGCCGCTCCGGCCGGGGTCCCACCAGGCTCATGTCGCCCCTCAAGGCGTTGAAGAACTGGGGCAGCTCGTCCAGGCTGGCCGCGCGCAAAAAGGAGCCCAGCCGGGTGCGGCGGGGGTCTTGCTCCCGGCACCAGACCGGGCCGCACTCCTCCTCGGCGTCGACGCGCATGGTGCGGAATTTGAGCATGGTGAAGACCCGGCCGTCCAGACCCATCCGCTGCTGGCGATAGAGCACCGGCCCCGGGCCGGAGCAGAGCCGAACCAGAAGCGCGATCAGAAGCATCACCGGCCCCAGGACGATGATGCCCACCAGGCTGCCCAGCACGTCCACCATGCGCTTCATGACCTTGTTCCAGCCCTCCAGGGGGCTGCCGCGCAGGCCGATGATGGGCAGCCCCTCGAATTCCTCCACCGAGCCGTGCAGGCTGATGTAGCGGTAGAGGTCGGGCACGATCTTGACGTCAACCATCTCCTCGGCGATGTTGTCGATCACCTCGTGGATGCGGTCGTGGGCCGACAGCGGCAGGGCGATGATCACCACCTGGATGGGGTGGCGAGCCAGGATTTCCTGAACCTGGTCAAAAAGCCCCAGCACCGGCGCGCCGTCCACCTTTTTCCCCACCAGCTCCGGGCGGCGGGTGAGGAAGCCCTCGATACGCAGGCCCAACACCGGGTTGCAGCGGATCTTCTGGGCCACCATCCGCCCCAGCTCCTCCGCCCCCACGATCAGCACCCCCTCGCCGGCGTGCTCGGGATGCAGCCGCCCCCAGACCCAGCGCAGCAGGGGCCGGTAGAGCAGCATCGCA
>JAIUYB010000369.1 GCA_020216625.1 Desulfarculus sp. | reverse complement strand
CTCGATCAGGCTGGTGGTGTTCTTGGCCGCCTCGGCCGCCCGCTGGGCCAGGTTGCGCACATCGCCGGCCACCACCGCGAAGCCCGCCCCAGCCTCGCCGGCCCGGGCCGCCTCCACGGCGGCGTTCAGGGCCAACAGGTTGGTCTGAAAAGCGATCTCGTCGATGGTCTTGATGATCTTGGCCGTCTCGTTGCTGGCGGAGGTGATCTGGTGCATGGCCTGGCGCAGCTCGGCCATGGCGGAGTTGGCCTCGGACACCACCTCCTGGGCCTCGTTCATCAAGGTGTTGGCCTCGGTGGCGCTCTCGGAGTTGCGCTTGGTCATGGAGGAAAGCTCCTCCAGCGAGGCCGAACTCTGCTCCAGGGCCGCCGCCTGCAGGCTGGCCCCGGAGGCCAGCTGCTGCGAGGCGGTGTTGACCTGGTTGGCCGCCGCCGCCATCTGGGCCGCGCCGTCGGTCAGGCCGGCCACCGACAGCCGCACCGGACGGGAGATGGAGCGCGCGAAGAGCAGCCCCGCCGCCAGCGCCCCCAGGAAAACCACCCCGGCCACCGCCAGAATGGTGACGATCAGGCGGTTGATCTCGGCATTGACATCATCCACGTAGATGCCGCTGCCCACGATCCAGTCCCAGTTGGGCACCGCCTTGACATAGGAGATCTTGGGCAGGGGCTCGGTGGCCCCGGGCTTGGGCCACAGGTAGTCCACGAAACCCTCGCCCTTCTCCCGGCAGACCTTGACGAATTCCACGAAAAGACGCTTGCCCTTGGGGTCCTGGTTGTTGCTCAGGTCCGTGCCGTTGAGTTGTGGGTTGTAGGGGTGCATCACCATGCGGGGGCCGAAGTCGTTGATCCAGAAATACTGGTCGCCCGAGTAACGCATCTCGGCCACCGCGGCCTTGGCCGCCTCCTGGGCCTGCTCCTTGGTCATCTTCCCGCTGGCGGCCAGCTTCTGGTAATGGTTCAGCAGACTGGCGGTGCTTTCCACCAGTTGCCTTACTTCCAGCTCCTTGCCCAGGAACAGGCGATTCTTGATCTGGGGAACCAAGTAGAGGAAGATGGAGGCCATGCACAGCGCCACGGCGATGGGTAGAAGCACCAGCTTGGTGGAGAGCTTGACGCGCCTTAACGACATGGGACACCTCCTTGCGACCGCCGGAATCAGCCTGAGGACGCACATTCTTCAGTCCGCGGTAACGTCCAATCCATTCCGCTTGGTTGATCGCTCGCCAATGCTTTAAACCCTGGCAGGCATCCTAGATGTTGAATTGGTGTATAGAAAACTCCTGTTGTTGACTAATGAAGATGGGGATGGTTTAAAATGTTTAACCTATTGTTATTATAAAATATAATAATTACCATAATCAACCTGGGCCTTGACCTGTCACCCTTTTCACATGATGCCTTGCCCCTGGTTTCCGCTCTCCCACCGCCTGGTCATCACCCACCAGCTTCCACCTCGCCGGCCGCCTCATGCCCCGTACGGACAATCACGGTATTATTCCCAGGCCGCCCGGCCCAGGTCGGCGAACCCACCCCGGCGGCGAGGAAGGTCATGAGTCTTATCAGTCTGTGCGAGGTGAGCCTGGCCTTTGGCGGGCCCCTGGTCCTGGACGCGGTCGGCTTCCAGGTCCAGGAGGGCGAGCGGGTCTGTCTGCTGGGCCGCAATGGCGCCGGCAAGTCCAGTTTGTTACGCGTCCTGGCCGGGGTCCAGCGGCCGGACCAGGGCCAGGTCAGCCGGGCCTTGGGCCTGGAGATTGGCCACCTACCCCAGAGCGTGCCCGCGGACCTGACCGGCACGGTCTATGAGCTGACCGCCCAGGCCCTGGGGTCGCTGGGCCGGGCCCTGGTCGCCCTGCGCCGGGGCCAGGCCGGGGACCTGGGCCTGGAGCCGGCTGACGAGCAGGAAATCTGGCAATTGGACCACCAGATCCAGGCGGTTATCACCCGCCTGGGCCTTCAGGCCGAAACCCGGGTGGAAACCCTCTCCGGCGGGCTCCAGCGCCGGGCGCTCTTGGCCCGGGCCCTGGCCGCCCGCCCCGGCCTGCTGCTCCTGGACGAGCCCACCAACCACCTGGACATCGACACCATCGCCTGGTTGGAGCAGTTCCTGCTGGCCCGGCGGGGGGCCATGGTCTTCGTCTCCCACGACCGCGCCTTCGCCCGGGCCCTGGCCACCCGGGTGGTGGAGCTGGACCGGGGGGTGATCTACGACTGGAAGTGCCCCTACGACGAGTTCCTGCGCCGGCGCGAGGAGCACCTTTTGATCGAACGGGAGCGGCGGGAGAAGTCCGACCGCAAGCTGGCCCAGGAGGAGGAGTGGCTGCACCGGGGCATCAAGGCCCGCCGCACCCGCGACGAGGGCCGGGTGCGGCGCTTGCTGCAGATGCGGGCCGAGCGCGCCCAACGCCGCGACCTGCTGGGCTCGGCCCGGATGCAAACCGCGCCGGCCCAGCTCTCGGGCCGGGTGGTGGCCGAGGTCCAGGGGGTTTCCTTCGCCTACGCCGACCAACCGGTCTTCCGTGATTTCAGCACCGTGATCCTGCGCGGCGACAAGCTGGGGATCATCGGCCCCAACGGCTCGGGCAAGACCACCCTGCTCAAGGTGCTCCTGGGCCATCTGCCTCCCCAAGCCGGGCGGATCAAGCTGGGGGCCAACCTGGAGGTGGCCTATTTCGACCAGATGCGGGCCGAACTGGACCCCGACCGCAGCGTGCAGGACAACCTGAGCGACGGCCAGGACTCGCTGCTGGTGGGCGGTCGGCCGCGTCACGTCATCAGCTATCTCAAGGACTTCCTCTTCACCCCCGACCGCGCCCATAGCCCGGTGCGGGTGCTCTCCGGCGGCGAACGCAACCGCCTCTTGCTGGCCAAGCTCTTCGCCCAGCCCGCCAACCTCCTGGTCCTGGACGAGCCCACCAACGACCTGGACCGCGACACCCTGGAGCTGCTGGAGAACCTGCTGGTGGAGTTCGAGGGCACGGTGCTGGTGGTCAGCCATGATCGCCAGTTCCTCAACAACGTGGTCGCCGGCGTCCTGGCCTTGGAAGGCGACGGCCTGGTGCGCGAATACGCCGGGGGCTACGACGACTGGCTTCTGCAGCGCGGCCAGGCCGCCGCGCCGGAGCCGGTGCCGCCCGCCAAAAAGGAGCGCCCCCGCCCGCCCAAGACCGAGCAGCCCAAGCGCCTGACCTATCAGCAGAAACAGGAGCTGGCCGCGCTGCCCGGGCGCATCGAGGCCCTGGAGGCGGAGTTGGCGCGGCTCCACGACCTGGTGGCCGACCCTTCCTGGTACGCCTCGGCCGGCAAGGAGGTGGCGGTGGTCACCGCCCGCATCGCAGAGCTGGACGCCGAGTTGGAGCGAGCCTTCGCCATCTGGGAGGAGCTGGAGCGCCTGTCCCAGCCCCACCGCGGCGACTGACCGCCGCCTCCGCCATCCCCCGCCAATACCATACTTTTTTGCTAGACCAATCCCTAGACGCCCCGCCAACCATGCGATATACTGCCGGCCATGACCGACCCCGGCATGAAATGCACCCGCTGCAAGGCTCCGGCCCGCTTCCGCTTTCCCCAGCACAACGCCCGCTTCTGCGACGCCTGCCTGGACTTGGTGATCCACCGCCAGGTGGACAAGGCGATCCGAC
>JAIUYB010000368.1 GCA_020216625.1 Desulfarculus sp. | reverse complement strand
GAGACCCAGGCCACCGCTCTGGAGGTCGGCGACGCCAAGGGCTGGGTCGAGCTGGGCCTGGCCGCCTTCCGGGGCCGCACCCACGAAATCAGCGATGGCGACGACCGCAAGATCAACTCCTACTTCGCCCATCTGGGCCTGGCCACGCCCGAGGGCTTCCTGGGCGATCTCAAGCTCCGCGGTCATCTCGCCTACATGAGCAACATGGACTCCACCTTCGTCCGCGACCAGATCGCCAACAACGCCATCCAGGACCTGGTGGGGGCTTGGTCGGTGGAGATTAAGGCCGAGTACCGCATCTTCGCCTTGATCGCCGAATACATCCGGGCCACCGACAGCTTCAAGGCCGGCGCCATGGGTTACGCCCCGGCCGAGGCCAAGCCCGAGCCCTACGCCTTCAACATCGAGGCGGCGGTGATGCCCTTCGAGGGCTGGACCTTCGCGGTCCGCTACGAAGGCTCCGGAGACCTGTACGGCCAGCAGCCCGAACGCCAGTGGGGCCTGGGCGCCAAGTGGGAGTTCATCAAGGACACCACCCTGGGCCTGGAGTACATGCGCGGCGACTACCAGAACGACGACACCCGCGACCTGGTCACCACTCAACTGGCGGTCAAGTTCTAACCGCTCCTTCCGGGAGAACCCCTCCTCTCCTCCTCCCACCCCCTCCGGGGCCCGCGGGCTCCGGAGGGGCTTTTTCGCCGGAGGGGCTGGAATGATCCCACGGCAAGCGATGCCGCCAGGCGGAGGCTCAGGCCGGCCCCGGCTCCCGCGCGATATCCAGGGACTGGCGCACCATCTGGAGGAGATCGTTGCGGCGGTAGGGCTTGGCCAAAAAGCCCAGGGCGGCCTGGCGGACCTCCGGTCCGGCGTAGGCGTCCGGGGCGTAGCCCGAGGCGATGAGGACCTTGGCCCCGGGGTCCAGCTCCTTGAGCAGCAGCAGGCAGCGCGCCCCGCCCATGCCGGGCATGCCCAGGTCCATCAGCACCAGGTCGATCTGGCCGAGATGGTCCCGGTAGGTCTCCAGGGCCTCCTCGCCGCTGTGGGCGATCAGCACCCGGTAGCCCTGGGACTCCAGGGTCCGTCGGGCCACGGTCAACAGGGCCGGCTCGTCGTCCACCACCAGGATGGTCTCCTGATCGCTGGAGGGCTTGGGCGCGGGGGGGGGAGGCTCGGCCGGCGCGGCGGGCTCGACCGGGGCCAGGCTGGGCAGGTAGATGGTGAAGGACGCGCCCTGGCCTTCGCGGCTATGGCAGGTGATATGCCCGCCATGACCCTTGACCAGGCCGAAGACGGTGGACAGCCCCAGACCCGAGCCTTGCCCCACCCCCTTGGTGGTGAAAAACGGCTCGAAGATGTGGGGGAGGTTGGAGGCGGCGATTCCCCGGCCGGTGTCCGCCACCGTGATGACGGCATAGGCCCCGGCCGGAACGCGGTCCTGGTCCTGAATCAGGTCCTGCTCCAGGACCTGGTTTCGCACCGTGATGTCCAGACGTCCACCCTCGGGCATGGCGTCCTGGGCGTTGGCGGCCAGGTTAACCAGAATCTGTTGGATCTGGTTGGGATCGGCGCTGACCAGGGCCGGGGCGTCGGCCTGGGCGATGGTCTGGGTGATCATCTTGGGGAGGGTGCGCTCCAACAATGCCGCCGCCTGGCTCAGTTCAAGGTTGAGGTCCACCGGCCTGAGGTTGGTTTCCACCCGGCGGCTGAAGGCCAGCACCTGGCGGACCAGGAAGCCGGCCCGCTGGGCCGAGCGCAGGATCTGGCGCAGGTCTTCGGAGTTGTCACGCCCTTGGGAGGCGCTTTCCAGGGCCAGCTCGGCATAGCCGGTGATGCCGGCCAGGATGTTGTTGAAGTCGTGGGCGATACCCCCGGCCAGGGTGCCCACCGCCTCCATCTTCTGGGCGTGGCGCAACTGCCGCTCCAGGGCCTCCTTCTCGGCCGCGGCCCGGTGACGATCGCTGACATCGATCATCACCCCCACCACCTCCCGGATCCGCCCCTGGTCGAGGATGGGCTTGATGATGTCGCGCAGCCAGACCGCGCGCCCGTCGGCGGTCAGCATGCGGTATTCGATCTGGTGCTCCCCGCCCCAGGACAGGGCCTCGGCGCGGTGCTTGGGCGCCCAGTCACGGTCGTCGGGATGCAGGTGGTCGACCCAGAAACGCGGGTTGTCGGTCCACTCATTCAGGGGATGACCCAACAGGGTCTCGGCCTGCTGGCTGACGTAGGTGAAGGCAAGGGTCTGGGGATCTCCACGCCAGACCACGGCCCCCAACGATTCCACCAGCAGGCGGTGTTTCTCCTCGGAGGCCTTGAGCGCCTCCTCGGCCTCCTTCAACTCGCTGACATCGGTCAGCACGTTCAGGAAGCAGGGTTGCCCCTCGTATTCAATCTGGTCCACCGACCAGAGCATGGTGTGGACCCGGCCGTCCTTGAAGCGCATCCGGGTCTCCAGATTGCGGAAATAGCCCTGTCGCTGGAACAGCTCCATGGCCGGCTGACGGTCCTTATCCGGGTCGAGCCAGAAGCCCAGATCGAAGGAGGTCTTGCCCAGCACCTCCTCGTAACTGTAGCCGGTGATCTGGGAAAAGGCGTCGTTGACCTCCAGGAAGCGTCCGTCCTCCACGCTGGTGACCGAGACCCAGACCGGGCTGGACTTGAAGGCCTTGCGGAATTTCTCCTCCGAGATCCGCCGGGCCTCCTCGGCCCGCTTGCGGTCGGTGATATCCAGGATCACCCCGTCCAGGAACTGGGGGACGCCCTGGGGATCGTAGGTGGCTCGGCCTTTCTCGAAGACCCAGCGCGACCCCCCATCCGCGTGATGGATGCGGTATTCGATCAAGTAGTGCTGACGGTTGGCCACCGCCCGGGCCACCTCGCGCTCCACCAGATCCAAATCCGCATCCAGGATCAGGCGGCCGAAATCGATCCCGCCGCGCAGGAACTGCTCGGGGGCGTATCCGGTCAAGGCCAGGGCGCCGTCGCTGATGTGGGTCACCCGCCAGGGTGATTCCACCTCGCAGCGATAGGCCATGCCTGGAATGTTCTCCACCAGGGCCCGGAGGTGGCCCTCTTTTTCCCGCAGCTCCTGTTGAACCAGAACCTCATCGTTGATGTCGTAAAGGAAGACCAGGGCCGCCGGCCGGCCTTCCCAGGTGAAGGGCATGGCGTTGATCTGCACCCAGGAGGCGCGGCCCAAGGCGTTCACCACCCGCACCCGGTAGACCTCGGGCGCCGGCTCGCCGGCCAGACGCAGGCGGTGGTGCTCCCGCGCCAACTCCTGAAATGGGGAGTCGATGAACGGAAGCAGGCTGTGGCCCAACACCTGGTCCGGAGTCAGCCCCAGGTATTGGTATGTCCAGGAGTTGGCGAAGCGGACGATCTCGTCCTGCACCACCAGGATGCCGGTGCGCAGGTTGTTGACGATGGTTCGGTGCAGGGAGTCATCCTCGGAATGGAGGTCATCCGGCGCGGGAGGCAGCGCCTCGGCCAGGGCCCGGGCCAAGTCCTCCGCCGGCCAGTGCTTTGGGACCAGGCGCGGTGGCGGACCGGGAGCCATCGCCGCCAACAGATGTCCCAGGGCCGGGGCCGGACCCCGGCAGACCAGGGGCAGGCCGCGCTCCGCCGCCCAGGATCGCGCCC
>JAIUYB010000367.1 GCA_020216625.1 Desulfarculus sp. | reverse complement strand
GGTGGGCGTGGAGCTGAACATCGACGCCAACTACGTGCGCCTGAAGCTGATGGACATCGCCCAGGACAACGATTTGAGCCGGTATATCCTTTAACTCCCGGCGGAGCCACGGAGACATGACCGACCAGGCCAATCTGCGCGCCCAGACGCTGATCGAGGCGCTGCCCTACATGCGCTCCTTCCAGGGGCAGACCGTGGTGATCAAGTACGGCGGCCACGCCATGGTGGATGACGACCTGAAGCGCTCATTCGCGCTCAACGTGATCCTGCTGCGCACGGTGGGCATCTACCCGGTGATCGTGCACGGCGGCGGCCCCCAGATCAACCGCCTGCTCAAGGAGCTCAACATCGCCTCCGAGTTCGTGGACGGCATGCGGGTGACCACGCCGGAGATCATGGACGTGGTGCAGATGGTGCTCCTGGGCCAGGTCAATACCTCCATCGTCTCTCTGATCAACCAGAACGGCGGCCGGGCGGTGGGGCTCTCGGGCCACGACGGCAACCTGTTGCGGGCCAGCCGGATGCAACTGGCCCGGGGCGCGGCCGGCAACCAGCCCCCGGAGATCGTGGACATCGGCTTGGTGGGCGAGCCGGAGAAGGTGGACCCCCAGGTGCTGCGCACCCTGGAGCACGGCCAGTTCATCCCGGTCATCGCTCCGGTGGGGGTGGGGCCGGAGGGCGAATCGCTGAACATCAACGCCGACTTGGTGGCGGCGGCCATCGCCGCCGGCCTGAGGGCCAGCAAGCTGATTCTATTGACCGACACCCGGGGGGTGCTGGACGGCCAGGGCAACCTGATCCAGGAGCTGACCCCGCCCCAGGTGGGCGAGCTGATGGAGATCGGCATCATCAAGGGCGGCATGATCCCCAAGGTGAGCTGCTGCCTGGAGGCCCTGGAGGCCGGGGTGGAGCGGGCCCACATCATCGACGGCCGGGTGCCCAACGCGCTTTTGCTGGAGATTTTCACCGATCAGGGCGTGGGCACCGTGTTCCGCTCCGATTGGAGGTCCGAGGCATGATCGACCCGTGGCCATGGCCACAGGCCACCGCGCCGGGTGGGGCGCGGAAGGCAGGCTGGGGGGTGGGTTCTGACCACCCCCACGGCCGACGACCGCACGCCGCTTGCTTGATCAGAATTACTTCGGCGAATTCGCCACTTTCGGCCTTTTAGGATGGGGTCCGGGAGACCCCTTTTGGGCCACCCAAAGGGTTCCCCCGGCTGAATCCCCATCCCGTTAAGGAGCGCAATCATGAGCGAGACAGCGGCGCGGATGATCGACCGGCTGGTGATGAACACCTACGGCCGGACCCAGGTCACTTTCGTGGACGGCTCGGGCTGCCAGTTGACCGACGACCAGGGCCAGACCTATCTGGATTTCCTGGCCGGAATCGCGGTCTGCAACCTGGGCCACGCCCATCCCGGGGTGGCCGAGGCCATCTGCCAACAGGCCAAGCGCCTGATTCACGTGTCCAATTTGTACTACACCGAGCCCCAGGCCCGGGTGGCCCAGCTTTTGGTGGAAAACTGCTTCGCGGACCGGGTTTTCTTCTGCAACTCCGGGGCCGAGGCCAACGAGGGCGCGCTCAAGCTGGCCCGGCTGTGGGGCAAGGAGCGGCTTGATGGGGCCCATGCGGTGATCGTGATGGAGAACTCCTTCCACGGCCGCACCCTGGCCACCCTCTCGGCCACCGGCCAGAACAAGGTCCAGGTGGGCTACGACCCCTTGGTGCAGGAATTCCGGCGGGTTGCTTTCGGCGACCTGGAGGCGGTGAAGGCCGCCTTCGACCAGCGTGTCTGCGCGGTGCTCTGCGAGCCGGTGCTGGGCGAGGGCGGGGTGGTGATCCCCCCGGCCGGTTTTTTGGCCGGCATGCGGGAGCTCTGCGACCAGCACGGCGCGCTGCTGATCTTCGACGAGATCCAGACCGGCCTGGGCCGCACCGGCCAACTCTTCGCCCACCAGGGCTTTGGCGTCACCCCGGACGTGATGACCCTGGCCAAGGCCCTGGCCAACGGCCTGCCGGCCGGGGCGGTGCTGGCCCGGGAGGAGGTGGCCGAGCTCTTTCACCCCGGCAGCCACGCCACCACCTTTGGCGCCGGCCCGGTGGTGATGGCCGCGGCCGCGGTGGTCCTGGAGACCCTGACCGCGCCGATGTTCCTGGAACTGGTTCGGGAGACCGGCGACTATTTCCTGAATAAGCTAAACGAACTGGCCGGGCGCTTCCCGGCGGTGGTCGCTGGCGTGCGGGGACTGGGCCTGATGCTGGGCCTGGAGTTGACCCTGCCCGGCGCGCCTCTGGTCAAGCGGCTGATGGAGCTGGGCTTCGTGGTCAACTGCACCCAGGAAAAAGTCCTGCGCTTCCTGCCGCCCCTGATCGTGACCACCCAGGAGATCGACGCCCTGATGGCGGCCCTGGCCGAGGTGCTGGCCGCTCCGCCCCGGGAGTGAGGATAGCCATGAGACTCAACACCAAGCATCTATTGACCATCCGGGACTTGAGCCCGGACGAGGTCCGGGGCCTGGTGGCCCGGGCGGCGGAGCTTAAGGCCGGCTGGCCGGCGGGAAACCGTCCCCGCCCCCTGACCGACAAGGTGGTGGCGCTGATCTTCGAGAAGGCCTCCACCCGCACCCGGGTCTCCTTCGAGGTGGGGGTGGCCCAACTGGGCGGGCGCACCATCTTCATGACCAACCGCGACAGCCAACTTGGGCGCTCCGAGCCCCTGAAGGACACCGCCCGGGTCCTGAGCCGCTACGTGGACGCCCTGGTGGTGCGCACCTTCGGCCAGGAGGTCCTGACCGAGCTGACCAACTACGGCTCCATCCCGGTGGTCAACGCCCTGACCGACCGCTACCACCCCTGCCAGGTCCTGAGCGACCTGCTGACGGTGAGCGAGGTCAAGGGCCGCCTGGAGGGCCTGACCTACTGCTGGCTGGGCGACGGCAACAACATGGCCCACTCCTGGCTGGAGGCGGCGGCCAAGTTGGGCCTGAGCCTGCGCCTGGCCTGCCCGGAGGGCTTCCAACCCGACCCCGGCATCCTGGCCCACGCCCGGGCGCAGGGAGCCGAGGTCCTATTGACTGACGACCCCCGCCAGGCCATCGCCGGGGCCGACGTGGTCAACACCGACGTCTGGGCTTCCATGGGCCAGGAGGACGACGCCGACCGGCGGCGCAGGCTCTTCGGCGGCTACACCCTGGACGCCAAGCTCTTGTCTTTGGCGGCCAAAGATGCCATGGTGTTACACTGCCTGCCCGCCCATCGCGGGGAGGAGATCGCCGAGGAGGTCCTGGAGGGACCCCAGGCCCAGGTCTGGCGTCAGGCCGAGAACCGCCTGCACATGCAGAAGGCCATCCTGGAAGCCCTGGTGGGCTAGGGACGGCCGCCAGCAATCCCCTTCGGCCCGGTGCGGGGGGCGGTGGGTGGTTTTTTCGCAGGGCGTTTTCGGTCGATGGCCCGACGCAGGCTTGACTTCTCTCGAAGTGGAGGCGGGGTCCATCCCCGCTCACGGGCGGCGGCGAGAAGAACTAGACGGGCGGGGATAAAGCCCGCCCCCACGAAGACAGATTAAGCCGGGGGCTTGCCGCGAGAATGAGCCTCCGCTTGTGGTTTTCCTTTCACGACCGTTTTTCCTTTGGCTGGACAAAAAGCGATGAGCGACAAGAAG
>JAIUYB010000366.1 GCA_020216625.1 Desulfarculus sp. | reverse complement strand
GGAAAGGGTGGGAGCGCTGATGGCCGAACCGCTGAAGCAACTGATGAAGGCCGGGGTGGCGGCGGGCGCCGCCCTGCGGGTGGGCGATCCAGCCCAGGAGCTGCTCAAGTTCCTGGCTGAACGTCCGCCCTACCAAGTGGTGATCTGGGGCAGCGGAACTGAGCTGCCGGGAATTGGGGCGGGACGGCGGGGGCACTGGCTGTCCCGGGCGCAGCCGGCCCTGGAATGCCCGCTGTTGTGGGCCGGTTCCAGGCAAGCCGAAGAGGCGCGGGCGAAGTAGCCTCCGGCCGCCGCGCCGGCGGAGACCGGGCGGCGGGCGGCAGGCCCAACCGACACTGGAGGGAGGCATGGCCATTGTCCTCATATCCAGTTGGGCGGAGGAGGCCCGCCGCGAACTAGCCCAGGCGGTGGCGGCCAAGCTGGGCTGCCCCAGTCTGAGCCGCGAGGACCTCGTCGAACGAGCCACCGAGGCCGGGATTCCGGTGGGCAAGATCGAGATCGCGGTGATGAAGGGCTCCACCCCCCGCGAGCGTTTGGCCCGCCACAAGTCTCGCTACCTGGCCTTCATCACCGCCGCCGTGGCGGAAAAGGCTCGGGAAACCCAGGACCTGGTCTATCACGGCCGGGCCTGCCACCTGCTGTTGCCCGGCGTGGACCACGTGCTGCGGGTGGGGGTGGTGCCCAACCAGGAGCGCCAGCTGACCGCGGTCATGACCCGCCTGAACCTGGACCGCGACAAGGCCCAGCGTTACCTGGCGGACCTGAACGAAGACCTGCGCAACTGGTTCCATTTCATGCACGACGCCGACCCGGACGAGCCAGGCCAGTACGACCTGACCCTGAACCTGGGCCACCTGAGCCCGGAGAGCGCGGCCAGCGCGGTCTGCTCCATGGCCCAGTTGCCGGACTTCGCCCCCACCCCGGCCTCCCGCCGGGCCTTGAACGATCTCTGGCTTTCGGCCAAGGCCCGCGACCTTTTGGGGCGCGACGAGGCCACCGCCGGGGCCGACCTGACCGTCACCGCGCAAAACGCGCGGGTCACCGTCACCTACATGCCGCGCCAGGAGGCCGTGGCCCAGGATATCCCCCGGGTGCTGGCCGGGCTGGAGGGGGTCGGCGAGCTGGTCTGCACCATGGCCCTGACCAACGTCCTCTGGGTGGCCGAGCGTTTCGAGGCCGGCTCGGAGACCTTCGCTGGCATCACCGACCTGGCCCAGCGTTGGGGGGCCGGGGTGGAGCTGTTGCGTCTGCCGGGCGAGGGCCAGCCCATGGCCTGCGAACCGGCCCATGAGGAGGACCTGGTCTGCCGGCCCAAGGACCTGGATCCCACCGGCGGCATCGAGGACGACCTGCCGGCCGCGGCCCAGACCAGCGGGGTCGACGACGACGGCATGGCCCAGGTCAGCCAACGTCTAATCAGCCGGGGGATATTCGCCGGCAGCCAGACCGCGGCCTCCGCCTCCGCCGCCAACCTGGCCAACCATGTCAAGGGCCAGGGCCGCTACTCCCTGGTGGTGATCGGCGACGTATTCGCCAGCAAGGCCGCGGCGGCCCGGGTGCGCCAGACCCGGGAGCTGGCCGCGGCGGTGGCCGAGCGCGGCCACGCCCCGGTCATCACCGCCGACGAGCTGCAGTCCAAATTCCTTTTCGGCCCCAAGCAGATGAGCCGCCTGGGCCTCTACCTGGCCGCCACCCTGGCCATCTATCTGCTGGCCTTCACCTTCCAGAACCCCATCAACGATTTCCTGGCCGGACCCGACTGGAAGGCCTGGCGCTGGCTGGCCACCGCCGCCATCGTGGTCAGCGTGCCCGCGGTGGCCTACCTCTATGGCAACGCCACCGGTCTGTTGATGAAGTGGTTCAAGTTCGAATAGGCGCTGGGAAGCCTCCCGGGCAAGGAGATTTAACATGGAACACCTGCTTTCGGAACTATTCGTCCAGCTCGACATCTACTCCGCCATCCAGGTGGTGTTGTTGGGCTTCATCGGCGGCGTGCTCAGCGGCTTCATCGGCAGCGGCGGCGCCTTCTTCATGACCCCCGGCATGATGAATATCGGGGTTCAGGGCGTGGTGGCCGTGGCCAGCAACATCACGCACAAGTTCGGCAAGGCCATGGTGGGCTCCCACAAGCACGGCGAGATGGGCAACGTGGACAAGAAATTGGCCATGTTCCTGCTCATCACCGCCGCCGCCGGCATCCGCCTGGCGGTCTGGCTCAGCAGCCTGCTCTTCGAGAGCGGCGGCGACAGCCACGCCGACAAGGGCGCCGGCGCCAACCTCTACATCAGCCTGGTCTTCGTGGGCATCCTCACTGCCGTGGCCCTGTCCATGGTCCGCGACCTCAGGGGAGGCGGCGGCGGCAACGAGGAAGGCGGCGACAGCGGGCCCTCGCGCAAGATAGCCGACGCCCTGGGACGCCTGAACCTGCCGCCGATGATCTACTTCAAGGTGGCCGACGTGAAGGTGTCGCTGTGGATCCTGCTCTTGGTGGGTCTGGCCACCGGCTACCTGGCGGGCACCATCGGCGTGGGTGGCTTCATCGGCGTGCCGGCCATGATCTATGTCTTCGGCATCCCCACCGCCGTGGCCGCCGGCACCGAGCTATACCTGGCCATGTTCATGGGCGCTTTTGGCGCCCTGAACTACGCCTGGGCCGGCTACGTCGATATCCGCCTGACCCTGCTGCTCTACTTGGGCTCCCTGGTCGGGGTGCACCTGGGCGTCTACGGGGTCAAGGTGGTCAACGAGCGCTACATCCGCATGGTCACCGCGGTCATCATCCTGCTCTGCGTGGTCAGCCGCGCCCTGGCGGTGCCGGTCTACCTGCGCCAGTTGGACATCCTGGCCATGAGCGCGGCCCTGGACCCCTGGTTCAACGGCGCCAGCAAGGTGATGCTCTTTGGCAGCGGAATCGGCGGCACCGCCATCATCCTCTATCAAGTGACCCGGGCCTACCGGCAGCGGCGGCGCCTCAAGAGCAGCCTGGCCGAGCCCCGGACCGCGACCCAGGCCGTGCAAGTCTGAGGGAGGAGACAGCCATGTCCGCGAATCTAAGGATCCTCGTGCTGGATGACGAACCCATCGTGGGCAAGCGGTTGGCCCCGGCCCTGGCCAAGCTGGGGTGTCAGGCCGAGACCTATCAGGATCCCCGCCAGGCCCTGGAGCGGTTGGACCAGGAGACTTTCGACATCGTGGTCACCGACATCCGCATGGACGAAATAGACGGCATCGAGGTGCTGGAGCGGGTGCTCAAGCGTTCGCCCCGCACCCGGGTGATCATGATCACCGGCTACGCCACCCTGGAGGTGGCCCGCGAATCGCTGGCCAAGGGGGCCTTCGATTTCATCGCCAAGCCCTTCAAGCCTCGGGACCTGTTGGAGACGGTGGTCAAGGCCGCCAAGGATCTAGGGGTGTCTCTGCAACTGCCCGAGCCCGGCCTGGCGGCCGAGGCCTGAGGCGCGGCGGCCTGGCCGCCCACAAAGGGGGAGCGATGCCGATCATTGCCATATCCGCCGGACCATTCAGCCGGGCCCAGGAAGTGGCCCGGCTGGTGGCCCGGGAGCTGGGCCAGCCCCTGCTAGGGCGGGAGCTGTTGGCCGAGGTGGCGGCGCAGTATCAGGTGCCGGAGGCGCGCCTCAAGGAAGCCTTGGAGCAGGGGCCCTCCCT
>JAIUYB010000365.1 GCA_020216625.1 Desulfarculus sp. | reverse complement strand
CCTTCGGCTCCACCCACCACGCCAACACCAACGCCCAGAACGACGCCAACCTGGCTGAACTGCTCACCGCCCAGACCCAGACCGTCACCATCGTGGGCAAGAGCTGGCTGCGCCACGTCACCACCCAGCTCGGCATCCCCCCCCAGCGCAACCTGGAGATGATCCGCGACTCGGTGGCCTTCCTGAGGGCCAAGGAGCGCCAGGTCTATTTCGACGCCGAGCACTTCTTCGACGGCATGAAGGAGGATCCAGAGTACGCCCTGACCTGCCTGGCGGCCGCGGCCGAAGGCGGGGCCCGGGGCCTGGTGCTCTGCGACACCAACGGCGGCTCCCTGCCCTGGCAGGTGGCCGAGCGGGTGGCCATGGTCAAGGAGCGCCATCCTGGGCTGGTGATCGGCATCCACTGCCACAACGACGGCGAGCTGGCGGTGGCCAACAGCCTGGCCGGGGTGGAGGCCGGGGTGCGGCAGGTGCAGGGCACCCTGTGCGGCTTTGGCGAGCGCTGCGGCAACGCCAACCTCTGCTCCATCATCCCCACCTTGCAGTTCAAGATGGGGTTTCACTGCCTGGACGAGGAGCGGATGAAGCTTCTCACCGAGACCGCCCGCCTGGTCTACGAGCTGGCCAACCTGCCGCCCCAGCGCTTCGCGCCCTACGTGGGCCAGAGCGCCTTCAGCCACAAGGGCGGCCTGCACATCAGCGCGGTGGAAAAGGATCCGGCCCTGTACGAACATCTGCCCCCGGAGCTGGTGGGCAACCAGCGCCGCTACCTGGTCAGCGACCTGGCCGGCAAGGCGGCGATCCTGCAGCGCGCCCGCCAGTTCGGCCTGGAACTCGCGGCCGAGGACCCGGAGGTGCAGGCCATCCTGGCCGAACTCAAGGCCCGCGAGGGCGAGGGCTATCAGTACGAGGGGGCCGAGGCCAGCTTCGAGCTGTTGATGAACCGGGCCATGGGCCACCGCCATCGTTACTTCGACCTGGTGGGTTTCCGGGTGATGGACTTCAAGGCCGCCGAGGGCGAGCTGCCCCTGGCCGAGGCCACGGTGCGGGTGCGGGTGGGCGGCATGGAGGAGCACACCGCCGCCACCGGCCATGGCCCGGTCAACGCCCTGGACCGCGCCCTGCGCAAGGCCCTGGCGCGCTTCTTCCCCCGCCTGGCCGAGGTGCGCCTGGTGGACTACAAGGTCCGCGTCCTGGCCGGGGCCGACGGCACCGCCAGCCAGGTGCGGGTGCTGATCGAATCCAGCGACGGGGTGAGCCGCTGGGGCACGGTGGGGGTCTCCTTCGACGTGCTGGAGGCCTCCTGGCAGGCCCTGGGCGATTCGATCCGCTACAAGCTGTTCAAGGACAAGCAGCTATAGGCGGCCGCCACCGCATGACGTCGCGCCGGCCGGTGGCTGGGGAGCGCCCCCCAACCACCGGCCGGCGGCCCTTTCCCGGCGGCCGAGGTCCCCGGAGCTTCCATTTTTGCGCGCCGGCGGCGGCCGGCGGCCTTGTCAGGCCGGGGGGGCTGGTGCTAAAACAGCGGTAGCCCCGCGCCGTTAGCCCGATTCAATCCATCTGGGGCGGGCCGGAGGCCGTCAAGGCCCTCCCTCGTCCCATGGCCGGTCGGCTTGCGTCCCCGGGGCTGGAGTCCGTCAACCGCTCACGTTCTGGAAAGGGGCCGCAAGCGCCCCGGAGGAGACGGCCATGCCACCAGAGATCGGGGTCACCGTAACCCAGCACCTCCTGAGCCAGCAGGCCGAGCACGGCGGGGCCACCGGCGCCTTCACCCGCCTGCTCAATGAACTGGTCCTCTCGGCCAAGATCATCAGCCGCGAGGTGGTCAAGGCCGGCCTGGTGGAGATCCTGGGCTTCACCGGACAACGCAACGTCCAAGGCGAGCGGGTGCGCAAGCTCGACGAGTTCGCCCACGACGTCATCGTCCACCGCCTCTGCCACTCCGGCCATCTCTGCGTGATGGGCTCGGAGGAGGACGCCGACCCCATCGAGATTCCGCGCGGCTTCCAGGTGGGCAACTACGTGTTGCTTTTCGACCCCTTGGACGGCTCCTCCAACATCGACGCCAACGTCTCCATCGGCACCATCTTCAGCGTGCTGCGCAAGAAGTCCGACAACCCGGCCTATCAGATGAGCGACCTGTTGCAGCCCGGCTACGAGCAGGTGGCGGCCGGTTATTTCCTCTACGGCTCCTCCACCATGATGGTCTACACCACCGGGGCCGGGGTCAGCGGCTTCACCCTGGACCCCAGCGTGGGCGAGTTCCTGCTCAGCCATCCCAATATCGAGATTCCCCAGAAGGGCAAGATCTTCAGCGCCAACACCGCCTACTGGGACTATTGGGACGACGACACCCAGGCCTACATCGATTTCCTGCGCAAGCCCGGCCCCAACAAACCGGTCTACTCCCTGCGCTACATCGGCTCCCTGGTGGCCGATTTCCACCGCACCCTGCTCTACGGCGGCGTGTTCCTCTATCCCGCCGACAGCAAGGATCCCAAGAAACCCCACGGCAAGCTGCGCCTGCTCTACGAGTGCTCGCCCCTGGCCTTCATCTGCGAACAGGCCGGCGGCGCGGCCAGCACCGGCCGTCAGCGGATCATGGAGGTCCAGCCCCAGGAGCTGCACCAGCGGGTGCCCCTGGTCATCGGCAGCCCGGACGAGGTCTACCTGGCCGAGCAGTTCTATGCCGGTAAAAGGCCCTAGCGGCCGGGGACCGGGCGACGCGGGCGACCCCGGCCGCCTGGTCCTGGGCATCGAGAGCAGCTGCGACGAAACCGCGGCGGCCGTCCTGGCGGACGGCCGCCGGGTCCTTTCCAGCGTGGTGGCCAGCCAAGTCAAGGATCACGCCCCCTTTGGCGGGGTGGTGCCGGAGCTGGCCAGCCGGCGGCACCTGGAGAACGCCGCTCCGGTGGTGCGGGCGGCCCTGGCCGAGGCCGAGGTGAGCCTCGATGACCTCAGCGGCATCGCGGTGACCCAGGGGCCGGGCCTGATCGGGGCGCTTCTGGTGGGGCTCAACCTGGCCAAGGCCCTGGCCTGGGCGCGGGATCTGCCCATCGCCGGGGTCAGCCACCTGGAGGGCCACCTGATGGCCCTGACCCTGGCCCAGGAACCACCGCCCTATCCGCACTTGGCGCTGTTGGTCAGCGGCGGCCACACCAGCCTCTATCTGGTACGCGGGCCGCTGGACCAGGAGGAGCTGGGCCAGACCGTGGACGACGCCGCCGGCGAGGCCTACGACAAGGTGGCCAAGCTCTACGGCCTGGGCTATCCCGGCGGGGTGATCATCGACCGCCTGGCGGCCGGCGGCGACCCGGCCGCCATCGTCTTTCCCCGGCCCCGCCTGCACGACGGCAGCCTGGATTTCTCCTTCGCCGGGCTCAAGACGGCGGTGCTCCAGTTCCGCCAGAAGCACCAGGGCCAAGCCTATCGCATCGAGGACCTCTGCGCCGGATTCCAGGAGGCGGTGGCCGAGGTGCTGGTGAAAAAGGCCCTGCGCGCGGCCCAGGCCCACGGGGTGAAACACCTGGCCCTGGCCGGGGGAGTGGCGGCCAACCGCCGCCTGCGCGAGCTGACCGCCCAGGTCGCGCGGGAGGCGGGTATGGGCGTCACCCTGCCTCCCTTGAGCCTGTGCACCGACAACGCGGCCATGATCGCCGCCGCCGGGGCGGCCGCCC
>JAIUYB010000364.1 GCA_020216625.1 Desulfarculus sp. | reverse complement strand
GAGCAGTATGTCACCGACATCCGTTACTCCGGAACACGCAGCAAGGTGGACGGGTTCACGATTTTTAACGCCAAGCTCAACTACGCCTTCAAGGCCTGGCGATCCGACTGGAGCGTTTTCGTGGCCGGAGAGAACCTGACCGACCAGGAGTACGCCTACAAGAAGGATTACCCCATGCCCGGCATCAACGGCATGTTGGGCCTGGAGGTGCGTTTCTAGCCACCGCGATCCCGCCCGCGTGCGCCGGACCCCGACCCGGCGAACGCGGGTGGGCCATCAAGCCGATTCCGGCTCCTGGCCAGTCTCCGCCTGGGCCGCGACCAAGGCCGCGCGCCAAACTTCCCCCAGACTCACGCCACGGGCCCGGGCCAGGGTCAGGCAATCCTCATGCTCGGGCTTGAACTCCCAGCGACCCGAGGGGCGTTGAGCCCACTTGCCCGCCAGCGGCCGCCCCAGCACCGTCACCCGGCCCGGCCGCCGCGTTAGGCACCAACGCTGTTCCTGGCGGACCCGCACTCCCAGGGAACTGGTCTGTTCCAGCACCGTCTCGGCCAGGGATCGGGCCAACTCCGGCTGGCAGACGACCTCCAGACGCACCGCCGGACGGTTTTTCTTGGCCTGGGTAGGAGTGAAGGTCGCCTCCCAGGCTCCCAATGACAAGAGATCCTCCAACAGCGCGCCCAGGATCTCGGGGTTCATGTCATCCACCACCGTGGACAGCACCGTGACGTCATGGGCCTCCATCTTGCACCTCCAGCAAGGGTTTCCCCTCTCCAGGTCCGACCCAAAAGCAAAGGCCGCCCCCGCCCAGTGGGGCGGTGGACGACCTTCGTGGTCGTTGGTGATGATTTTCGTGTCCCGGCCGCGGTCCGAGAGCCGCCGCCGAGGAGGGCGGAGCCTTGTTCGGCGTAATCGGCCCCCGATTCGGTCATATGCCGACCTCATACCCCACCCGAGGCCAGCCGTCAAGCGGCTCCGGGCCTTGCGGCCCAGGAGTTCAGGGGCATTTTGCGGTTGACAGATCGCCGTGCCGGCCGTAGTTTTTCCATAAAACCGGCAAGAAGCCGGGGATGAACCCGAAACCGACCGCCTTGGAAACCTTCCCGTGAAGGGAATTCCGGGGCGGTTTTATTTTTATCCAGGGCTCTTGGCTATGAATAACCGGCCCATTTTCTCCCTGGAGGTAGGGACATGTGCGAGGCCACGGTTTATGTCGCCAAGGCGGACGGCGGTCAGGAAGTGCTGCTGGAGGACGTGGACCTGGTGGAATTCGAGGATGGTGACCAGGTGCGCCTGGTGTCGATTTTTGGCGACCAACTCTCTCTGCGGGCCCGGGTGCGCTCCATGAGCCTGGCCGCCCACCGCATCCTGTTGGAAAGAGTCTGATAAGCCATGACCACCGCCACACCAGCCACGGGGGAGGGGGTTGTCTTGGGTCCGGGCCCCTCCACCCCTCCGGTCCTGGCAGGTTTCAACCAACAACGTCGGTGGGTTCTGGTCAAGGGGCTGCTGCTCCTGGCGGCCACCGTGCTGGCGGCCTATCTGGCGGTGGTCCTGGGGGCCTTCGACCTCACCCCGGGAGCGGTGCTGGGGGCCCTGCTGGGGCGCGAGGAGGGCCGGGCCGCTCTGGTGGTCTGGGGCATCCGCCTGCCGCGCATCGCGGCCAGCCTGGTGATGGGTTGGAGCCTGGGCCTGGCTGGTTTGGGAACCATGAGCCTGTTGAAAAATCCCCTGGCCTCTCCTTTCACCCTGGGCATCAGTCAAGGGGCGGCTTTTGGCGCGGCCCTGGCCATCGTGGCATTTGGCGCTGGCAACCTGGGGGCGCCGGCCCTGGCTGGACAATCCGGGGGCTACTGGAGCCTGGCCAACGCCTATCTGCTCACCGGCTGCGCCATGCTTGGCTCCCTGGCGGTGACGGCGGTGATCGTGCTTCTGGCCCGGGTGCGCAAGATGTCTCCCCAGGCGGTGATCCTGGCTGGAGTGGCGTTGTCCTCGCTAAGCCTGTCCGGCACCATCCTGGTGCAATACCTGGCCAGCGAGGTGGAGGTGGCGGCGGTGGTCTTCTGGACCTTTGGCGACGTGGCCCGCTCCACCTGGCGGGAGATCGGCCTGCTGGCGGCGGCGGCCTTGCCGATCACGGTCTATTTCTTGCGCCATCGCTGGGACTTGAACGCCATGAACGCCGGCGAGGACTTGGCCTTGGGCCTGGGGGTGGAGGTGGAGCGGGTGCGCCTGACGGGCATGCTCCTCTGCGGCCTGCTGGTGGCCCTGGGCACCGCTTTCCACGGAGTGGTGGCCTTCCTGGGACTGCTGGCCCCCCACATCGCCCGCCGCCTGGTGGGGGCCGACCACGGCCTGCTCATCCCCTTCTCCTGTTTGCTGGGTGGGCTGCTTCTATTGTTGGCCGACACCGCCGGACGGCTGTTGGTGGGCTCGGGCAGCCTGCCGGTGGGGGTGCTCACCTCTTTCCTGGGCGCGCCGCTGTTCCTCTATCTGCTTCTGAAAGGCGGGCCGCGATGATCTTGGAGGCCCAGGATCTGCGTTGCGCTTACGGCCAGCGGGCGGTGTTAAAGGGCGTGAACCTAAAGGTCGGTTCCGGCCAGATCATGGCGGTGCTGGGCGGCAACGGGGCGGGTAAGTCCACCCTGCTCAAGTGCCTGAACCGCATTCTGCCCCTGGCCGGAGGGGAGGTTCGCCTGGACGGGATGGACCTGGCCCGGATGCCGCGCCACCAGATCGCACGGCGCATTGCCTACCTGCCCCAGCGCCAGGAGCCGGACCAGCTCACGGTCTTCGACAGCGTGTTGCTGGGTCGGCGGCCGCACATCGCTTGGTCCGCCAGCCGGCGGGATCACCGGGTGGTGGAGGAATGCCTGGAGAGTCTCGGTCTGGTCCACCTGGCCTGGCGGCGCATGGACCAGCTCAGCGGGGGCGAGGCCCAGAAGGTGGCCTTGGCGCGGGCCCTGGCCCAGGAGCCGGCCCTACTCTTGATGGACGAGCCCACCAGCAGCCTGGACCTGCACAATCAACTGGAGTGGGCCGACCTGGTTTGGAGCCTGGTGCGTCGGCGGGGCTTGGCCGCGGTGGTGGCCCTGCACGATTTGTCTCTGGCCTTGCGCCTGGCCGACCGCCTGGCCTTGCTCAAAAACGGCAAGGTTCATAGCGACTGTCCGGTGAACGAATTGGACGAGGCGGCCATCGCCCAGGTCTACGGGGTGCGGGTGCGTCTGACCACGGTGGAGGGCTGGCCGGCGGTGGTGCCCCTGGGCCTGATGGAGAAATCAGCATGAATTTCATCCGCTCTATTGTTCGCAACGTCTCGTTCGCGGTCCTGGCCTTGCTCCTGGTCTTGCCGGTGGCGTCCGTGGCCCAGCCCCTGAGCGTGACGGACCTGGTTGGTCGCCAGGTGACCATTCCGGCCGAGCCACGACGGGTGGTCTGCCTGGCTCCCGGGTCCTTGCGCCTGATCGCCTACCTCCAGGCCACGGACCGGGTGGTGGGGGTCGAGGACATAGAGAAAAAGAACCCCCATGGCCGGCCCTACTGGCTGGCCCATCCCGAGTTGGCCAAGTTGCCCACGGTGGGCCCGGGCGGCCCGGGCAGCATCAATCGCGAGCCGGACCTGGAGGCCATCCTGCGGGTCAATCCCGACGTGGTTTTCGTCACCAACATGGACGCACC
>JAIUYB010000363.1 GCA_020216625.1 Desulfarculus sp. | reverse complement strand
ACAGGGCCGCCTCCTCGAAGCGCTCCTCGGAGGCCGCGTCACGCATGGCCGCGGCCAACTCCTCGGCCACCACCTCGCCCTGGCCGGCGAAAAAGGCGTCCACCTGCTCCACCAGGCGGCGGTAGTCGGCGGGGGTGATCTTGCCCACGCAGGGGGCGGGGCAGCGGCGCATCTCGTGGTCCAGGCAGGGCCGGGCGCGGTTGGCGATGGCCCGATCCGAGCAGCGGCGCAGGGGAAAGATGCGCTGGAGGAGCTCCAGGGTTTTGCGCGCGGCCCCGGCGCTCTCGAAGGGGCCGAAATACCGGGCCCCGTCGTTGGGATTGGGCCGGCGCACCAGGGAGAAGCGCGGGAACTGGTCGCGCACGCTGAGGCGGAAATAGGGATAGGACTTGTCGTCTTTGAGGTCGGCGTTGTAGCGGGGGCGGTGCTCCTTGATCAGGGTCGATTCCAGGAGCAGGGCCTCTTTCTCGTTGGTGGTGACGATGAAATCCACCGCCGCCACCTGGGAGACCATGGTCAGCACCTTGTGCCGGTACCAGGTGGGGGCCTGATCCTCGCGGGTGTAGGAGGCCAGGCGGGCGCGCAGGCGCTTGGCCTTGCCCACGTAGATGATGCGTCCCTTGGTGTCTTTCATCAGATAAACCCCGGGCTCCTGGGGGGCGCGGGGCAGGATGGCGGCGATGACTGCGGCGGGCATCTGGGCGCTTCCGGCCTGGTTGACCGCGATCCGGCGGCGGGCCTGGCCCGACGGCGCCGGAGGATCGGCGGATGGATGCGTTGCGTTCCCCGACCCGGGGCCGGAGGGGCCGGCGGCGGTCGGCGAGGGTCTGGGCTTGAAGGTAGCATGGGCCCCGCTGCGCGTCCACCGCGACAGAAGGGCCGAGACGACGGGGCGCCGCGGTTTTAGGGACGGTCCAACACCGAGCGGACGGCGCTCAGAAGTTCGACCCGGCGGAAGGGTTTGGCGACAAAGGCCCGGGCGCCAGCCGCCAGACTCTCCCGGACCTGGCTGTGGGCCGAGTACCCGCTGGCCACCACCACCCTGACGGTGGGATCGTTGGCCAATAGCGCCTCCAGGCAGCGGTGGCCGCCCATGCCGGGCATGCCCAGGTCCAACACCACCAGGTCGAAGCCGTCGCTTCGGGTCCGGTAGAGATCCAGCGCCTCCTCGCCGCTACCGGCGGTCGTGACTTGATAACCCATTTGGCTCAACAGGGTTTCGCCCAACTGCCGCAGGCTTTCCTCGTCATCCACCAGCAGGATTCGTTCACGCCCCAGCAAGCCGCTTTCCGGTGGTGGAATTGGTTTGGGGCTGGCGGTTGAACCTCCATGGTGGGCGGGCAGGTAGACCTTGAAGCTGGCGCCAAGGCCCGGCTCGCTATAGCAGTAGATCTGCCCGCCGTGGGCCTTGACGATGCCATAAACCGAGGCCAGGCCCAGGCCGGTGCCCTTGCCCACCTCCTTGGTGGTGAAAAAGGGATCGAAGATGTGTTCGCGGGTGTGGGCGTCCATTCCCTGGCCGGTGTCCGAGACCTGGAGCAGGGCGTAGTCTCCAGGCGTGGCTCCCAGGTGCAGGCGGCAATAGTGTTCGTCCAGGGTGACGTTCTGGGTCTCCACCGTCAGCCGCCCGCCCATCGGCATGGCGTCGGCGGCGTTGGTGGCCAGGTTCAGCAGGATCTGCTCCATCTGGGTGGGGTCGGCATTGACGGGGACCAGGTCCGGGGCCAGGTTGATCTCGATCTCGATCATCTTGGGCAGGCTGCGACCCAACAGAGCCAGGCCCGAGGCCACCGAATCATTGAGGTTCATGGGCCGGGGATCGCTCTCGACCTTGCGGCTGAAGGCCAGGATCTGCTTCACCAGCTCCCCGGCCCGGTCCGCGGCCCGCAGCACCTGCTCCAACTCGGCCTGGTTGGGCCGGCCCTGGTTGGCCAGCTCCAGGGCCATCTCGGCAAAACCAATCACCCCGCTCAGGATGTTGTTGAAATCATGGGCGATGCCACCGGCCAGGATCCCGATGGCCTCCATCTTCTGGGCCTGTCGAAGTTGGGATTCCAGGGCCAATCGCTGCTCCTCGGCCTGTTTACGCGCGCGGATGTCCTGCATGGTGGCCACCCGGTACTCCACCACCCCCGTGGCCCCGCGCACGCTCACCAGGTCCATCTGCACCGGGACCGTGGAGCCGTCCGCGTGTTGCACCAAGGTTTCGTAGCGGGCGTATCCAGTGCGGTCGGCCTCGGCGATATGGCCTCGCACCACCGCGTGCTCGGCGGCGGCATAGACGGAGTAGATCGGCTGGCCCGCCAGCTCTTCCACCGTGCGGCCCAGGATGGCGGCGAAGGCCGGGTTGCAGACCAGGATTGTGTTGCTGCCGGGCAGGCCGATGGCTAGGCCATGGGCGCAGAATTGGAAGGCGTCGGCCCATTGGCGCAGGGTTTTTTCCGCTTGGAGTCTCTGGCCGATGTCTCGGCCCACGATGGCGATGTAATCCTGGTCGATAAAGCGCAACAGACGGGCCGTGAACTCCAGGGGAATCGATCCGGCCTGGGGCGTGGCCAACCGCAGGGCGCCCTGGGTGGTTCCCGAGCCGCTGGCGCGGATCTCGGCCAGGAGGAGATCCAGGGTCTGTTCTTCATCCTGTTCGAGAAAGGCGCGAAAATCCTGGCCAACCAGCCGGTCCAGGGACCCAGCCAGCACCAGGCCGGCGTGCTCGTTGGCGTCCACCACCCGTCCGGCGCCCGCGTCCAGGAGCAGGATGATTTCTCGGCTTTGGTCCAACAGGGCCCGGAAGCGCTCCAGTTCATTCAACCGGGCTTGCAGGGCGGGGAAATAGCTTTTGCGAATTGAGGTCTTACCGAGACCGATCAGTTTCTCGCGCAACTGAACCGTGCTATCAGGTTGTTCAGAGCGCCGCTTCATAGATTCTCTCAATATCGCTGATCGTCGCGACGCGCGGGTTGGTGACCAGGCAGGCGTCCTCGTAGGCATTGGTCGCCAATCGCCGAAAATCGCCTGCTTGAACGCCCAGTTGCGACAGGGTTCGGGTCACTCCCGCCGCTTTCCGCAGGTCGCGTAGGGTGGCCAGCAAAACCCGCAGCAGGGTTTCATGGTCCAGGGCGTCGGTCTGCCGACCCAGGGACGCGGCCACGGCGCGGTAGCGCTCCGGGATTGCGCAGAAATTATAGGCCACCACGTGCTCAAGCAGGATCGCGTTGCATTCGCCATGGGGCAGGTCCAGGAAGCCCCCCAGGCTGTGGGCCATGGCGTGCACCGCTCCCAGGATGGCGTTGGAGAAGGCCAGGCCGGCGTACATGCTGCCAAGGAGCATGTTGGAGCGCGGCTCCAGGTCCTGGGGAGCGTGGATGGCCGCCGTCAGGTTGCGGACGACCAGCCGAATGGCCTCCAGGGCGTAGAGGTCGGTCAGGGGGCCGTAGGCGGTGGAGGTGTAGGCCTCGATGGCGTGGGTCAGGGCGTCCAGTCCGGTGGAGGCCGTGACGAGCGGCGGGCAGGTGACGGTGAGCAGCGGGTCGTCGATGGCCACCTCCGCCACCAGGTGCGGGTCCGCGATCAGCATCTTCACGCTGGTCCCGGGATCCGTGATGATGGTGAACCGGGTCACCTCGCTCCCCGTGCCCGCCGTCGTGTTCACCGCCACCAGAGGAAGCTTGGGCCTGCGGACCT
>JAIUYB010000362.1 GCA_020216625.1 Desulfarculus sp. | reverse complement strand
GCTCTCCTGGGCCAACCTGACCCGTCGTCTGCACCCGGGTTTCCATCCCCTGCGCGGGGGCCGGACCTTAAGCCTCTGGGGCCTGCGCCAGCTGGTGCGCTCGGTGCTGGGGCCGGCGCCCCAGGCCTGGTCAGCGGCCCAGCTCTGGCCCCGCCACCAGCCCGGCCCCTGGGTATGGGGCGGGCTGGTGGGGGTTTGCGTGGCGGTGACCCCCCGCCTGCGCACCCGGCCCCTGACCGTGACCGCGCACGCCCGCCACGCGCCCCAGCCGGCCCACAGTCACGGCCGTCTGACGGTGGTCCCCCGGGGGGAGGGTTGATGAGCACCGTACCCAGCCCAATCCCGGCCCCGCCGGCGGCGGGCCCCCTGGTCCTGCCGGACCAAGCCCCTCCCCTGGCCCAGGTGGAGCAGTTGGTCCACGCCAGCGCCCGCATCCACGGCCACCTCTGCCCTGGCCAGGTGATCGGGGTGCGGATGTCGATCCTGGGCCTGGGCTTGCTGGGCTTCGGCTGCCCCCTGGGCATGCCCGAGATCAAGCACATCGTGGGCTTTGTGGAGATCGAGCGCTGCCTGGCCGACGCGGTGGCGGTGGCCACCGGGCTTCGCTTCGGCCGCGGTTCCCTGCGCCTGGTCAACCAGGGCCTATTGGCCGCCACCTTCCTGGACACCGTCAGCGGACGTGCGGTGCGTCTGGTCAGCCGGGAACAGCCGCGCCAGACGGCCCTGGAGATGTATCCCAACGAATCAAACCCCCACACCGCCCAGGTTCTGGCCTACCGGGTCATGCCCGACGCCGCGCTTTTCGACGCGCAGTGGGTGCGCGTGCCCTTGGCGCCGGACCAGATGCCGGGCGTGCGTCCACCCAAGGTGCCCTGCATGGGCTGCGGGGTGCTGATCCGCAGCGGCCAGGTGCACCGGGTCGATGGCCGGGACCTCTGCGCCCTTTGCGCCGGCAAGGCCTATTTCTTGCCCGTCACCCCCCCCCAGTGAGGAATGAGCATGGCTGAATCCTGCGGCGAACAGTGCGCGCCGATCAACGTTGGCCAAGTGGTGCCCTTGGCCCAGGCCGTGGGTCTGGTGCTGGCCCACGACGTCACCGAGATCGTGCCCGGACAGAGCAAGGGCCCGGCCTTCAAAAAGGGCCACGTGGTCGCGCCCGAGGACCTGGATCGTCTGGCCCGCATGGGCAAGCAACACCTGTACGTGCTGGACGTCAAGCCCGACGAGCTGCACGAGGACGAGGCGGTGACACGCCTGGCCGCGGCCTTGTGCGGCGAGGGGGTGGAGCCCGTGGGCCCGCCCAGCGAGGGCAAGCTCAAGCTGGTGGCCAGCCGGGACGGCCTTTTCGAGCTGGACCCGGAGCGCTTGCTGGCCTTCAACATGGTGCCGGACGTGATGTGCGCCACCATCCATCGCCACACCGTGGTGCGCCGGGGCCAAACCCTGGCCGGGGTGCGGCCGATCCCCCTGATCATCGCCAAGGCCAAGGTCGACCAGGCCTGCGCCGTGGCCGGGGCCGAGGGCGGCCTGTTGACGGTCAAGTCCCTGGCCCCGCTCAAGGCCGGGGTGGTGGTCACCGGCAACGAGGTGGCCAGCGGCCTGATCGAGGATCGTTTCGCGCCGGTCATCAGCGGCAAGCTGGCCGCCCTGGGCTCCTCGGTGCTGGACGTGCGCTACTGCCCCGACGACCGCCTCACCGTCTCCCTGGCCATCCAGGGCCTGTTGTCCGCCGGCGCGGAGATCATCATCACCACCGCCGGCATGAGCGTGGACCCCGACGACGTCACCCGGATGGCCATCGCCGACGCCGGGGGCCGCGACCTGGTCTACGGTTCGGCGGTCTTGCCCGGAGCCATGTTCCTGGTGGGGATTCTGGCCGCCGGCCAGCGCGAGGTCCCGGTGCTGGGGGTGCCGGCCTGCGCGCTGTTCCACCCCACCACCATCCTGGACCTGGTGCTGCCCCGGGTGCTGGCCGGGGAGCGCTTCGACCGGGCCAAGATCGCCGCCCTGGGCCACGGCGGCCTCTGTCTCGACTGCCGGGATGGCTGCCGTTTCCCGGCCTGCGGCTTCGGCCGGGGGTGCTGAGCCTTACCTGAATTCGGGGCCGATAACGGGGGTCGCATGCTGGCTTTCGTGGCGCGCCAGCCCATCCTGGACCGCAGGCGAAAACTCTTCGCCTACGAGTTGCTCTTTCGCTCCGGCCCCAGAAACATCTTCGACGCCCTGGACGGCGCCCAGGCCACCGGCCGGGTCATCAACGACTCGATGCTGGTCATGGGTGGGCGGGCCTTCACCCGCGGCCGGCGGGCTTTCATCAATTTCCCCGAGCAACTGCTGCTGCAAGGCTATCCCCGGATGCTGCCCAAGGACTGGGTGGGGGTGGAGGTGCTGGAGACGGTGGAGCCCAGCGACGAGGTCGTCAAGGCCTTGGGCGAACTCAAGCGCCTGGGTTACTACCTGATCCTGGACGACTTCGTCTACCAGCCCCGCTTCCACCCCTTCCTGCGGCTGGCCGACCTGGTCAAGGTGGACATCCTGGCCTGGGATGATTTCGACCAGGTGCGGGAGATGGTGGCGATCCTGAAATCCCATCGGGTGGCCTTGCTGGCCGAGAAGGTGGAAACCCATTCCCAGTTCCGCCAGGCCATGGACCTGGGCTTCGCCTACTTCCAGGGCTATTTCTTCAGCCGGCCGGAAGTCGTCGTCGGCCGGGAAGTGGCGCCCCAGAAACTGGCCCAGCTCCAGCTCCTGCGCCAAATCAACCAGCCCGAGCTGAGCCTGACCGAGCTGGAGGCGGTGATCAAGCAGGACCTCTCGTTGGCCTACAAGCTCCTGCGCTACATCAATTCGGCCGGCTTCGGGCTTTTGAGCGAGGTCAAGAGCATCCGCCAGGCCCTGGCGCTGCTGGGCAGGGACAATATCAGGCTCTGGGCCTCGCTGTTGGCCTTGGCCAGCCTGTCGGACGACAAGCCCGATGAGCTTGTCGTCAGTTCGGTGCTGCGGGCCCGTTTCTGCGAGATGATCGCCCCGACCCTGGGGCTGGCCACCCAGGCCAGCGATTTATTCCTGCTGGGGCTTTTCTCCCACCTGGACGCCATCATGGACCAGCCCCTGGAGGAGGCGCTGCGCGGCCTGCCCCTGAACGACGAGGTGCGCGGGGCCCTGTTGGGCCAGCATGGCCGCCTGCGGCTGGTGCTGGAGACCGTGGATGCCTACGAACGGGGAGACTGGCTGGGCATGAGCCTGGCCGGCGCGCAATTGGGGATGAACGAGGACCGGTTGTCCGACCTCTACGCCGCGGCGGTGGAGTGGGCCCAACAGACGCTGGCCCCGGGCGCGGCCTGAGAAAAACTTCCCCCTTGCGCAACCCGCCCGGGTCTGCCAAAAACTATGGTCGTGAGTCGGGGGGATCGCGAGGCACACACCCGGGACGCTTGACGGCGGGAAGGCGGATGAACCATGCGCAGGTTTCTGATGTTGGCCCACACCCTGGCGCTTTTATCCGGCTGGCCGGCGTCGGCCCTGGCCAAGACCCAACCCAGCGCCTCCCCGGCCTTGAAGGGCCTCGACGCGGTGATGGTGGTGGTCAGCGGCATCAGCCCCCAGGCCGAGAAAGACGGCCTGCGGCGGGCCGACCTGCAGCACGACGTGGAGGAACGCCTGCAACAGGCCGGGATCAAGGCC
>JAIUYB010000361.1 GCA_020216625.1 Desulfarculus sp. | reverse complement strand
GGCCAGCTCATGAGCCAACGGCCGGATTTGCTGCCGTCGGACTTGGTCAAGGAATTCCGGAAGCTACAGGATCAGGTCACCCCGGAGTCCCCGGCGGTGATCCACCAGGCGGTGGATAAGGCCCTGGGCCGCCCCCTGGAGGAGGTCTTCGACGACTTCTCGCCCGAGCCCCTGGCATCCGCCTCCCTGGCCCAGGTGCACCGCGCCCGCCGCATTGACGACGGCCGCTGGGTGGCGGTCAAGGTCCGCCGGCCGGGCATCATCCCCAAGATCGAGGCCGACCTGGCCCTCTTGGCCAGCATCGTCAAAACCCTGTCCCAGCACCTGGAATTTTTGGAGAACTACGACCTGCCCGGCCTGGTGGCCGAGATCAGCCAAAACCTGCGCCAGGAACTGGACTTCTCGCGCGAGGCCCGCAACCTGCGCACCGCCCGGGTCCGCCTGGCCGACCACCAGCGGATCATCATTCCCGCCCCCCACCTGGACCTCTCCGGCCCCAGCCTGCTGGTGATGGACCTGCTACACGGCCAGCGCCTGGACCAGGCCGGCCTGGACCAGGAGCAGCGCGCCGAGGTGGCCCGCCTCCTGGCCACCAGCATCCTGGACCAGGTGCTGGTGCATGGTTTTTTCCACGCCGACCCCCACCCCGGCAACATCCTGCTCGACCGGGAGCAGCCCGAGCCGCGCCTGGCCCTGCTGGATTGGGGCCTGGTGGGCCGGCTGACCCCGCGCATGCGCTACCTGGTGGGCGACATGCTCAGCGCGGTGGTGGCCCAGGACGCCCCAGGCATGGTGCGGGTGCTGACCGAGATGGGGGTGGCTCCGGGCGGGGGCGAGAACCCGGCCCTGGCCCAGGACCTGGAGGACCTGCTGGAACGGGTTCACTCGGTGCCCCTGGGCCAGATCGACACCGCCAGCCTGCTGATGGAGCTGATGGAGATCAGCCGGCGCAACCACACCCGGCTCCAGGTGCAATACGCCCTGATGCAGAAAACCTTCATGGAGATGGAGGGCATCTGCCGCGAGCTGGACCCGGGGTTCAATCCGGTGGAGGTGGCCCGGCCGGTGGTGCGCAAACTCTGGCTGGAGCGTTGGAAGCCTGGCCTGGTCCTGCGCCAGGTCGGCCAGCATCTGCGCGACGGCCTGACCCTGATCAAGGACCTGCCCTCCCGCCTGGACCGGGTGCTAGCCCTGGTGGAGCGCGGCGAACTGGGGGTGGAGTTCAAGCACAAGGGCCTGGGCCCCCTGACCAAGGCCATCGAGGAGTCCAGCAACCGGGTGGCGGTGGGCCTGATCGTGGCCGCCCTGATCGTGGGCAGCTCCATGATCATCACCACCGGGGTGGAGCCCAAGCTTTTCGGCCTGCCCGCCCTGGGCCTGGCCGGCTACCTGGTCAGTGGGGTGGTCGGGCTGTGGCTGGTCTGGAGCATCTTCCGCTCCGGCGGGGGGAAGTTTTAGCCAGGAGCCGAGCCGCTGGCCCCGCCGCCCCCCCGCCCGTTGGCCCGGTTTTGTGCGTTTTGGGCGGTTGTTGAATTATTCCCGTGTCTCCCACGCCTTGACTTATTGCAAAGCCGCTGCTATCGTCATCCATCGAAAATGGCTATATCACCCCCGGAGGCAGCATGGACCTGCGCCGCCTGCAAGTCTTCGCCAAGGTCTACGAACGCCGCTCCTTCTCCCGCGCCGCCGACGAGGTCCTGCTCAGCCAGCCCACGGTCAGCGGCCACATCAAGACCCTGGAGGAGGAGCTGGGCGTCCGGCTGTTCGACCGCCTGGGGCGCGAGATCATGCCCACCCGGGCGGCCGAGCTGCTCTACGAGCACGCCACCCGCATCCTGGACATGGTCGAGCAGGCCCAGCGGGCGGTGGACGCCTTTCTGGGCCGGCTCAAGGGCCAGCTCCTGGTGGGCGGATCCACCATCCCCGGCCAATACGTCCTGCCCGAGTTCATAGGTCGTTTCCGGCTGTTGCATCCAGAGGTCAGCGTGGTGCTCAACATCGGCGACACCAGCGAGATCACTGAGAAGGTCTTGCATGGCGACCTGGAGCTGGGCATCGTGGGCGCGGCCCTGGACGAGGACCGCCTGGCCTTCACCCCGCTGATGGACGACCAAGTGGTCCTGGCCGCCTGGCCGGGGCACCGCCTGGCCGGCCGCCGCCTCACCCCCCAGGACCTCCTGGAAACCCCGGTGGTCCTGCGCGAACCAGGCAGCGGCACCCGGATGGCCCTGGCCAAGGCCCTGCGCAAGGCCGGCCTGGAGCTCAAGGATCTCAACCTGGCCGCCCAGATGGGCTCCACCATGGCCGTGCTCCAGGCGGTGCGGGCCCAGGTGGGGGTGGGCGTCATCAGCCGCCTGGCCCTGGCCGACGACCTGGCCGCCGGCCGGGTGGTGGAGCTGGACCTGACCGGCCTGGACCTGGTCCGCCAGTTCCACCTGGTCACCCGCAAGCGTCGCAGCCACTCCCCGGCCGCCCAGGCCTTCATGGCCCTCTGCCTGGCCGACCTCAACGCCCCGCCGGCCAGCCTTGGCCCGGCCCTGCCCGCCGCCCAGGTCTAGGCCATGGCCCTGGTCATCGACATCCCGGGCTTCAAGCGTCTGGAGCTCGCGCACCTGGTCCTGGACCTCAACGGCACCTTGGCCCGGGACGGCCAACTCCTGGGTGGGGTGCGCCCGGCCATGTTGCGCCTGGCCCAGAGCCTCAGCGTCCGGGTGGTCACCGCCGACACCTTTGGCACCGCCCGGGCCCTTTTCCCCCCACCGCTGCTGGTCGCGGTCATCACCCCGGGCAACGAGGGCGAGCAGAAGCGCGATCTGGTTCTCTCCCTGGGAGCGGAGCGCACCGCGGCCATGGGCAATGGCGCCAACGACGCGCCGATGCTGGCCGCCGCCGGGCTGGGCGTGGCCGTCATCGGCCCCGAGGGAGCCGCCACCACCGCCCTTGAGGCCGCCCACCTGGCCGTCAACGACCCCCTGGCCGCCCTCGAACTCCTCCTGTACCCCAAACGCCTCATCGCCACCCTGCGCCGTTAGGGGAGGGGGAGAGGGAGGGGGAGAGAAGCGAATGTGGGGGAACCCTTTTTCGCGCCGAAAAAGGGTTCCCCCACACCCCCTCAGAAAAAGGCGAGGTATGATTGGGCAGGCGAGGGCGTCGGCCCTGGGCCGGGACCTGGGCAAAGGCCCTGGAATCCGCTGTCTTTCTTTGTGGGGGCGCGGGATAATTCCGCCCGCTCCCCGCTCTTTGCACGGGAGGAAGTCATGGGCGACGAGGTCAAGCTGGCCGAAAAAGCCCGCGCCGCCGGTTGAGCGGCCAAGATCGGGCCGGGGGACCTGGCCCTGATCCTGGCGGGGCTGCCCCAGGAGCGGGATCCGCGGCTGCTGGTCGGCGCCGACACCGCCGACGACGCCGGGGTCTACCTGCTGACGCCGGAGCTCGCCCTGATCCAGACCGTGGACTTCTTCACCCCCATCGTCAACGATCCCCACCTCTTTGGCCAGATCGCCGCCACCAACGCCCTGTCGGACGTTTACGCCATGGGCGGCCGGCCGCTGACCGCCATGAACATTTGCTGCTTCCCGGTGAAAGACCTGCCGCCCGAGGTCTTCCGCGAGATCCTGCGTGGCGGCCTGGAAAAGGTCCACGAGGCCGGGGCGGTGCTGGCCGGCGGCCACTCGGTGGAGGACCCGGAGCT
>JAIUYB010000360.1 GCA_020216625.1 Desulfarculus sp. | reverse complement strand
AACTCCCGCGCCGCCGCGCCCATGGACGCGGCCAGGTCCGGCTCCTCCAGACAGGCCCGCCAAGCGGCCGAGAGGCCCGAGGCGTCGTTCACCCGCAGCCCGCCGCCCGCGGCGATGAGGTCGCGGGCCATCTCCAGAAAATTATGGGTGTGCGGTCCGCAGAAAACCGGCGCCCCCTGCGCGGCCGGCTCCAACAGGTTGTGCCCGCCGATGGGCGTCAACGAGCCGCCGACAAAGGCCCCGGCCGCCAGGGCGTAGACCGCGGCCAAGCGGCCCAGCAGGTCCAGCACCAAAACCTGGCTCCCCGCCGGAGGCGGTCCCTGGCTGAGCCGGGCCACCGAGAGGCCCCGGATCTCGCACATCCGGGCCACTTCCGCGCCCCGGGCCACCTCACGGGGGGCGATGACCAAGGCCAGGTCGGGATGCTCGGTCAATAACGGTTGATAGGCCTCCAGGCAGGCGCTCTCCTCGCCGGGATGGGTGGAGCCGGCTACCAGCACCGGCCGGCCGGTCAGGCCCAGTTCCGCCGCCAGGGCCGCCCGCGCCCCAGGCTCCAGGGCGGGGGGGGCGGTGTCGAACTTGAGGTTGCCGGCCACCGCCACCTTCGCAGGGGCCAGGCCCACCCGGAGCAAACGCTCGTGGTCCACCCTGGTCTGGGCCAGGATGCGGTCGAACCCGCCCAGCAGACCCCGGGCCAGGGGACCCAGGCGGCGATAGCCGCGATAGGTGCGGGGGCTGACCCGGGCGTTGACCAACAGGCTGGGCGCGCCCCGGCGCTCCAGCCCCCAGGACCAGCCCGGCCAGATGTCGCCCTCCACCAGCACGAAGAGCGAAGGCCGCAGGCGATCCAAGACCCGCTCCACGTTCCAGCGCAAGTCCAGGGGCCGGGTGAAGAGGATCACCTCGGAGTGCTTAGCCAACAACTCGCGGGCGGTGGCCAGGCCCTGGACGGTGGCCGCCGAGAAGGCCAGGGGCTTGTCGGGAAATCGCCGGGCCAGGGCTTCCAACAAGGGCACCGCCGAGCGCACCTCGCCCACGCTCAGCGCGTGCAGCCAGATGGCACCCGGCGCGGCCGGGGGCAGCCAGGCCGCGCCCAGGCCCAGGCGGGCCAGGGAGATGGCGCGGTAGCGGCCCTTGGCCAGACGGGCGGCCAGGATCGGAGAGGCCAGGAGCAGGCCCACCCCCAGGGCCAGGTTGTAGAGGATTTCCCTCACCCCGCCGGTTCCAGGGCCGAAGGCTGGAAGGCCACCTCCCCGATCCGGTAAGGGGCCAGGCCCCAGGCGATTTCCTCGGCCGGCAGGGGACGGTCGGTGGCCTCGCGGGCGGCGTCGACCAGGCGGGGAAAGCGCGCGCCCCGGGCCCGGAGGATGGTAAGGAACTCGCGGAAGGCCGGCAGCAGGTCGCGGCCCTCCACCTCGGCGTGCAGGGTCAGCACGTTCAGCTCGCCGGGAAGCACCTGGTCCGCCAGCCAGCGGCCCAGGTTGTCCGGGTTCACCTCGGGCCGGCTCAGGACCTCGTCGGCGGTGGGCAAGGTGGTGGGCAATTCCAGCAGGGGCAGCACCCGGCCATGGGCCATGGTCAGGAATGGCGCGCGGCCCCGGGTGCAGGAGATGTGGCTAATGCCCAGCTCGGCCATGATCTCCAGGGCGTCCGGGCTGACCTGCCAGCCCGGGGCGGCGAAACTGGCCGGGGCGAAGCCGGTGATGCGGCGAAAGAGGTCACAGGCCCGGGTCAAGTGGGCGGCGGTGGTGGAGCGGTCCAGGTGGCGCACCCGGTCGTGCCAGAAAACATGGTCCCAGCCGTGCAGGCCCACCTCGTGGCCTTCGTTGATCAGGCGGTTGAAGAGCCCCGGCGCGGCCTCGGCGATGATCGGCGCGGGCAGCAACACGCCATAGAGCATGGTGCGCAGGCCATAGGCCGAGGCCGCCCCGGACTTGAGCTGCTTTTGCAGAAAGCCCGGCCGGGTCAGGCGCTTCAGGGCGTGGCCGGAGTTGTCCGGCCCCATGGCGATGTAGAAGCTGGCCCGCACCCCCAGCTCGGCCATCAGGTCGGCCAGGCGGCGCACGCCCACCAACAGCCCGACCCGGGTGTCCACGTCCACCTTGAGGACCACCCGGGTCGTCGCGTCTGGATATTGGGGCATGCTGGCTCCCAGCCGCCTAGTCGCGGGTTTCGCGCACCACGAAACGCGGGCGGCGGCGCACCTCGCGGTAGATGCGGCCCACGTACTCGCCGATCAGTCCCACGCCCAGGATCTGCAACCCCACGAAAACAAACAGGATGGCGAACAGGGTGAAGACGCCTTCCACCTCCGGTCCCACGATGATGCGCCGGGCGAAGAGGAACAGGCCGAAGGCTAAACCCACCAGGGCCACGATGGATCCCATCAGGCTGACCAACTGGATGGGCAGCACCGAGAAGCCGGTCATCAGATCGAAATGCAGGCGGAAGAGCTTAAGCAGGCTGTACTTGGACTGGCCGGCGTGGCGCTGGGAATGGCCCACCGGGATTTCCAGCACCTTGTTGGCGTAGGTGTTGGCCAGGGCCGGGATGAAGCTGCTGGTCTCCTGGCAGGCGCTCATGGCGTCCACCACCTCGCGGCGGTAGGCCCGGAGCATGCAACCGTAGTCCTTCAGCTCCACGCCCACCACCTTGCTGGTGACGATGTTGACGATGCGCGAGGGCAGCTTGCGCAACCAGCTATCCTGGCGGAACTGCCGCCAGCCACCCACCACGTCGTAGCCCTCCTCCAGCCTGGCCACCAGCATGGGCACGTCCTCGGGCGGGTTTTGCAGGTCCGCGTCCAGGGTGGCCACCACCTGGCCCCGCACTCGCTCGAATCCGGCGAAGACCGCCATGTGCTGGCCGTAGTTGCGGTTGAAGCGCACCAGGCGCACGTGCTCGTCGCGCTGGTTCAGGCCCTCCAGGATCTCCCAGGAGCGGTCGCGCGAGCCGTCATCGACATAGATGACCTCCCACGCATAGTCTTGGCGGTTCAAGGTGGTGGCCAGGCGGGCGTGCAGCTCCACCAGGTTTTCTTCCTCGTTGAAGACGGGGATCACCACCGACAGGTAGGGGCTTTGCCTCTCGGCCTCGGGCTGCATGCTATCCTCCGGAGCGGTCAGGCGCGCAAGCCAATACTATTACAGCATGATAGGCCAAAATCAAGCCAGAGGGCGCGCCGGAGTCTAGCGCGGACGGTTGGCGAACAGGGTCTTGTCCCCCAGGCGGGCCCATTCATGGAGCACCAACCCCGGGGTGTTGGCCGTCTTGCGGCGGAAGCGCTCCAGGGTGTCGGTCTCGGCCAGGGCGATGACCCGGCGCGAGGGGTCTTGCATCAGGCGGATCAAGTCGATCTGCTCGCGGTGGAACCACTGGTCGGCCTGGGGTTCGCGCTGGCGGCCGAACTCCAACTCGCCCCAGTTGTTGACCACCACCACCCGCCGGCCGGTGTAGAAGGCCAAGCCCTGGAAATAATCGCCAAAGGATACCAGGCGGTCGTCGGGCTTGAGCGCGGCCCGCAGGGGCGCGGCCAGACCGCGCACGCTGCGATAGTCGTCCAGGCGCGGGGCGGCCAGGGCGGCGCAGAAGACGATGGCCAGCATCAGCAGGAGCGGCGCGACCAGGCCGGCCAGGGCCAGGCGGCGCAGGGCGAAGATGCCCAGGCTCAGGCCGCAGAGCAAGAGCGGCAGCAGCAGGAGGTATAGCCC
>JAIUYB010000359.1 GCA_020216625.1 Desulfarculus sp. | reverse complement strand
ATGTCGTGGGGACGGTAGAGCACCCGGGAGTTGGCCGAGCCTTGGGGCAGGTCGCCGCTCAGCGCGTGAAGCTGGGCCATCCGGGCCCGTTCCATGTTGACCACCTGCTCGGTCTCATCGCGAAAAACCTCCACCCCGCCGATGACCTGGCCGGCCTCGTCGTAGATCGGAGCCACCGAGACCGCCACCGCCACCCGATCGCCGCTCTTGCGCTTGGCGTAGACCAGGTATGGCGCGTTGAGCGCGCGGCCCTCGGCCATGGCCCGGTGCAGGGGGCACCGGCCGGGTTCGCACAGGGCCTGGCCGAAACGGTCCACGTGCACCAGGATGTCGTCCCGGCAGCGGCGGCCCAAAACCTCGGCGGCGGACCAGCCGGTGATGCGTTCCGCCGGCCGGTTCCAATACAGGATGCGGCAGTCTCGGTCCACCACGTAGATGCCGTCATTGGTGTGGTCCAGGATGGTCTCGGCCGGAACCTGCCAAGGGATGGGTGGCATTTGGGATACCCCTCATGAAGGTGCGGATCAATAATCCGGCCCAGCGGACCTCCTGTCAACCGCCCCGGGTTGCGGGGGTTGTCCACCAGCGGTATCCTGATGACCGGACCTCAATCCGGAGAATCGTTTCCATGGCCCAGATCAAGGCGTCCTGCGGGGTCTATCGCCAGGAGCAGCTTCTGAACTCGCTGAAAAGGCAATTGGCACAGCCAAACCTGGATCCGGCGCAACGGGCGGAGTTGGAACGGCAATTGGCCGAGCTGGAGCGGGAGCTGGGCCTGGATTAGCCAGCCCAGCGGGAGGGAAGTGAGATGGGCCTGAACCTGAAAAAGGCGGTGCTGGCGCTCGGTTTGCTGGTTCTGGTCGCGCCGGCCGGGGCGGCGGACGGTCCGCCGGCCACCACCAGCGAGCCGGGACGCGACCCCGCACTGTTCCCCCCGGCGCTCATGGAGCAGCCATCTTGCCCAGCCCTGCGCGACCTTTGCCCAGCCGAACCCTGGCCAGCGACCGGATCCGCGGCCCCAAAGGCGAACCCTCCCTTCCTGGATAGCCTGATCACGCCGGAGCAGATGGAAGGCATCTACCTGGACGCCCACGAACATGCCAAGGCGGTGGTGACGCGGATGCTCATCAATCTGACGACCCGCCTATTGGATTAGAACCCGCCGCCCGATCTTTCCATCAGGCGCCAGGTGTTCGGCAACTACTCCGCCCTGGCCCGATTCTCCAGGTCCTCCAGCTTCAAGGCCAGATCCTCCCAATGGGCGGTGATCCGCTCCAGGCGGCGCTTGGCCTCGTCGTGGCGGCGAGAGAGATCGGCCCAACGCTCGCCGTCGGCGAAAGCGGCCGGGTCCACCATCTCCCGCACGATGGCGTCCAGGGTGGCGCTGGCCTGCTCCACCTGGGCCTCGACCTTCTCCAACTCCTGGCGCATGGGCTTGAGCTTGCGGTAGAGCGCGTTGCGCGCCTCGGCCTCGGCCCGCTTCTGGGCCTGGGTCTTGGGGCCGGTCTCGACCTGCGCCTCGCTGGCGGTGTTGGCCACCGGGGCGGCGGAGTCTTTGACCACCGGAGCCGGGGCCTCGGGCGCGGCCTCCACCGGATCCAGGCGCTTCTTCCATAAGCGGTGGAAATCGTCGTAATTGCCGGGGAAAAGCGTCACCCGACCGTTTTCCACGAAGGCCACCTTGTTGGCGATGGCGTTGATCAGGTGGCGGTCGTGGCTGATCAGCACGATGGTGCCCTGATACTTGCGCAGGGCCTCCTCCAGCACCTGGCGGCTGGTGATGTCCAGGTGGTTGGTGGGCTCGTCCAGCAAAAGCAGGTTGGGACCGGACAAGAGCAGCTTGGCCAGCACCAGGCGGCTTTTCTCGCCGCCGCTGAGCACCTTGACCTTCTTGAAGACCTCATCGCCCCGGAACAGGAAGCAGCCCAAGATCGAGCGCAGGCGGCTGACCGCCATCAGCCCGGCCACGGTCATCAGCTCCGAGAGCACGTCGCGGTCCGGGTGCAGGTCTTCCAGGGCGTGCTGGCTGAAGATGCCGGGCTTGACCCGCCCGCCCAACAGCCGCCGTCCCCGCGTGGGAGTCACCAGTCCGGCCAGCAACTTCAGCAGCGAGGACTTGCCGGCCCCGTTCTTGCCCAACAGCGCCAGGCGGTCGCCGCGCTGGACCAGGAAATCCAACCCCTGGTAGACCGGTTTGTCGCCATAGGACAGGTCCACGCCCAGCAGCTCCACCACGTTCTTGGCCGAGGGCTCCACCTCCGGCAGCTCGAAGCTCATGGCCTCGTCCTGATCCGGGGCGGTGAGCATCTCCATGGTCTCCAGCATCTTCAGGCGCGATTGCACCTGCTTGGCCCGATCCTTGCGCGAGCGGTTGCGCTCGATGAAGTTCTTGATTTCCTTGATGCGGTCCTGTTGGTTGTCGTAGGCCGCCTGCTGGGCCTTCTTGCGGGCCTCGCGCTGGTTCTCGTAGTCGCTGTAGTTGCCGCCATAGGTGAAAAGCTGGCCCTGGTCCACCTCCACGATGCGGTTGACGACCTTGTCCAAAAACACCCGGTCGTGGCTGACCAGCACCACCGAGGCCGGGCTGGAGGCCAGATACCCCTCCAGCCAGAGCATGGACTCCAGGTCCAGGTGGTTGGTGGGCTCGTCCAGCAGGATCAGGTCCGGGTTGCTGAGCAGGATGCGGGCCAGGGCGGCGCGCATCAGCCAGCCACCGGAGAGGGTGGCCACGTCGCGGGAGAGTTGCTCGGCGGTGAAGCCCAGGCCGGATAGCACCTTGCTGGCCCGGGCCTCCAGGTCGTAGCCGCCCAGGCCCTCGAAGGCGGTCTGGAGCTGGCCCTGGCGCATCAGCAGCTCGTCGTTGCGCTCCGGGCTGGGGCTCTCGGCCAGCTCCTGGTGCACCTCCCACAGCTCGGCCTCCACCTGGGACAGGCCGTCGCCGGTGTCCATGGCCAGTTCCAGCACGGTCTGGCCGGTGAGCTGCAACAACTCCTGGGGCAGGTAGCCCAGGCGCAGGTGCTTGGCCCGGAAAACCTCGCCCTGGTCCGGCTCCACGGTGCCCAACATCAGGCCCAGGAGGGTGGACTTGCCGGCCCCGTTGGGCCCCACCAGGCCCAACCGTTCGCCCGGCCCCACGTGCAGGCTCACGCCCTTGAGCACGTCCTGGCGGCCATAGTACTTGTAAATCTGGTGCAGGGTGATCATGGGCCCTTAGATACCAGGGGGCGGGCGACAGTTCAAGCCAACATATTACTTACGCTAGTTCTTTCGGCGTGCTAGAATGCGCCCGTTTGTCACAATGGATTGCATGCCATGCGGGACGCCGGCTGGTTCTACAACCTGGTGAGCCTCGTGGGTCTGGCCGTGGTCTGTCTCCTGGCCTGGGCCAGCGGTGGTTTCCGGCGTGGATTCCGCCTCACCGGCCTGGCCTGGGGCCTGGGGCTCCAACTGCTGATGGGCGGGCTGATCTTCGCCCTGCCAGCCGGCGGCCAGGTGCTCTTGGGCCTCAACACGGCGGTGGTCAGGCTCCTGGGCCACGCCCGGGCCGGCATCGAGTTCTGCTTCGGGCCTCTGGCGGTGGGTCCGGGCCAACCCGGCTCCCTGGGCTTCATCTTCGCGGTGCAGGCTCTGCCCACGGTGGTCTTCTTCATGGCCCTGACCGCCCTGCTCTATCACGCCGGGGTGATGCAGCGGGTGGTGCTCCTCTTTGGCCGCCTG
>JAIUYB010000358.1 GCA_020216625.1 Desulfarculus sp. | reverse complement strand
ACTGGTGCTGGCGGCCGACGAGCTGGAGGCCATGCGTTTGTGCGACCTCCTGGGTCTGACCCAGGCCGAGGCCGGGGAACGCATGGGCGTCAGCCGGGCCACGGTGCAGCGCACGGTCAAGAGCGCCCGGGCCAAGGTGACCCGGGCCCTGGTGGAGGGCGCGGCCCTGATCCTGCAACCGCCTGACCTCAACTCCCCCCCCGCCGGAGACTGACCATGGACGCCTGTCCCACCGTGCTGACCGGCGAGACCATGCGCCTGACCGCTCCCGGCGCCCCGGAGTATCTGGCCCTGATCCTGGATTTTTGCGAAAACGCCGCCCGCCTGGCCGGCTTCGGCGACCATGGCGCGAGGCGTTGCCGCCTGATCGCCGAGGAGTTGTTCCACCAAGTGGCTCGGGAGTGCCAGGACAAGGGCCGCCGCGACCCCTGCCAGCTGGAGGCGACGCTCACCGCCGACGGCCTGAATCTCTGCCTGACCACCGACCATCTGAGCTGGGACCCGGAGAACGAACCGGCCTACAGCTTGGCCGAGGTCTTGGAGGGAGCGGAGCCGGCCGGCCTGGGCCTGCACCTGGTCAAGCGCTATGCCAAGTCCATCACCCTGACCCGACGCGGAGCCAGCCGCGAACTTTGCCTGAGCCTGCCGCGCGAGAGCGACGACCAGGGCATCCACCCCTGGCATCGCCTGGTGCCCAGCCTGGCCCCGGGAGTAAGCCTCAAGCCAGTGGAAAAGGACGGCCGCCTGGTCTACAAGCTGGAGCATGCCGCCCGGGGCAAGACCTACCTGGCCCGGGCCCTGGCCCACCAGGTCCTGACCCTGGTGGACGGCCGCCAGACCTTCGGCCAGATCATGGCCCAGACCATGAAGGTGATGCCCGAGACCGGCCGCCACAAGCTGGAGGATCTCTTTCAGGTGCTGATGGACCGGGGGGTGGTGACGGTGCAGAGCCTGGAGCGGCCGGAGGCCGAGATCCAGGTGCGCCAGATGCTGGAGCCCCGCACCCTCCAGGCCCTGAGCGCCTACCACAAAGTCGCCAAGGAGGGCGAACCCTCCCAGAGCTAATCCGTCTCCGGCCCCAGCCTGGTCTCCAGGCGGTGGCAGAGGCCGGCCAGGATCACCAATAGCCCCAGGATCAGGCCCATCAGCAAAAGGCTGGCCTTGGTGCCCAGCCAGAGGATCAGGAAAAAGCTGGCGCCCAGGGTGCCGATGATGCTGCCCAGGGTGCTGACGGCGTAGAGGTTGCCCGCGCCCCGGCCGACTCGGCCCAAGTCCGTGACCATCAACTGCACCAGGTAGGGCGAGATCGCGCCCTGGAAGATGGTGGGCAGGGTGAAGAGCACCAGGCTGGCGGTCAAGGGCCCCAGGCGTTCGCCCAGGTCCAGCTCGAAAAGCCAGTCGCACAGCGGCCAGGCCAGGAAAGGATAGAGTGAGATCAACAGCGCCGGGGCCAGGAGCAACAGGGCCAGGCCGGCGAAAGAGGCTCCACGTTCGGCCAGGAGCCCGCCCAGGTAGTAGCCCGCCGCCAGGCCCAGCATGAACACGCTGATCAGGCTGCCCCAGACGAAGATGCTGTTGCCGAAAAACGGCGCCAGGACCCGGCTGCCCAGGATCTCCACCGCCATCACCACCGCCCCGGAGGCGAAGGCGATCAGGTACACGGCCAGGCCCAAAAACTTGCGTTGGTTCATGGCAGGGGCGACTTGTCCTTCTGGTGGCGCATCAGGTTCACCGGCGCGTAGTCGTCGCTCAGCACCGGAGCCTCCACCTGGCGTTGGCTGTAGTCATCGTACTCGGCCTCCACCAGCTCGGCCAGGTCGAAGCTCCAGGGCCGGTCCTTGGACAAGGCCCGGGCTCGGGCCACGGCCGCGCCGACCTCCACCTTGCCCGGCGCGGCCAGGGCCAGGAAGATGTAGTTGCCGGTGCCGCCGGCCCGCAGCAGATAGAGCTGGCCAAAGACGGCCTGGTAGGTCTTGATCTGGGCGGTGAAGAAGCGGTTCATATCCGCCGACCAGATGTTGCTGGCCACCACCCCGCCGGGGTTGAGCCGGCTTTTGACCAGCTCCAGGAATTCGCGGGTGGTGAGGTGGAAGGGCACCGCCTGGTCGTTGTAGGCGTCCAGAAAAATCAGGTCGTAACGCTGGGGGTTGCGTTTCAGGAAGATGCGCCCGTCCTGGGTGAAGACCTTCATGGCCGGGTCGGGCTTGAAGCCCAGGTACTTCTCGGCCACCCGCGTCACCTCGGGATCGATCTCGGCGATGTCTATGGCCACCTTGGGCTCCACCAGGCGCAGGTACATGGGCATGCTGCCCCCGCCCAGGCCCACGAAGAGCGCCTTGGCCGGCGGGCGGTCCAGAAAGGCCAGGGCCGCGAAGCCGCTTTTGGTGTAGGCGAAGGTTAGCAACTCGGGATGACCGGGCTTGACCACGCTCTGATGGCCCATGGCCCGGTTAAAGGACAGATAGCGCAGTCCCTGGGCGCCCTCCATCACCATCACGTGGTGGTAGAGGCTGTCGGCCTCGTGAATGATCCGCATTGGCAGGGCCTGGCCGTCGCGGGGCGTGACCAGCTCCAGCAGCAGGCCCAGGGCCAGCAGTGCGCCCACCAGGAGCCGGGCCGCGGGCGAGGGCGGGCGCATCGGTCGGTCCCCGCGCTCTTAGTTGCGCAGGGCGCCGGCCGGGGCTGGCAGACGGCCGCCCCGGGCGATGAAGCGCTCGCCGGAGAAGCGGTTGACCGGCATGATCGGGGCGCGGCCCAACAGGCCGCCGAAGTCCACCGAATCACCGGGAACCCGTCCCGGGGCCGGGATGACCCGCACCCCGGTGGTCTTGTGGTTGACCATGCCGATGGCCAGCTCGTCGGCGATGATGGCGGCCAGGGCGTGGGCCGGGGTGTCGCCGGGCACCGCGAACATGTCCAGGCCCACCGAGCAGACCGCGGTCATGGCCTCCAGCTTCTCCAGGGACAGCGCGCCGCACTCCACCGCCTCGATCATGGCCAGGTCCTCGGAGACCGGGATGAAGGTGCCCGAGAGCCCGCCCACGTGGCCCGAGGCCATGGCCCCGCCGCGTTTCACGGCGTCGATCAACAGAGCCAGGGCGGCGGTGGTGCCGGGGGCGCCCACCTGCTCCAGACCCATGGCCTGGAGAATGCGGCCCACGCTGTCGCCGACCATGGTGGTGGGGGCCAGGCTGATGTCCACCACCCCGAAGGCCACCCCCAGCCGCCGGGCCAGCTCCCGCCCCACCAGCTCGCCGGCCCGGGTGATCTTGAAGACCGTGCGCCGGATCACCTCGCTGAGCATGGTCAGGTCGCAGTCGGGGTATTTCTCCACCACCGCCCGCACCACCCCGGGGCCGCTGATGCCCACGTTCAAGGCCACGTCGCCCTCGCCGCCGCCGTGGAAGGCCCCGGCCATGAAGGGGTTGTCCTCCGGCGCGTTGGCGAAGGCCACGAACTTGGCGCAGGCCAGGGCGTCGTCGCTGGTGGCGGCCATGGCCTTGAGGATCTGGCCCAGGCGGGCCACCGCGTCCAGGTTCATCCCGGCGGCGGTGCTGGCCAGGTTGAGGAAGCCGCAGATGCGGTTGGTTTGGGACAGGCACTCCGGCAGCGCCTCCATCAGGCGGCGGTCGGCGGTGGTCATGGCCTTCTGCACCAGGGCCCCGAAGCCGCCGATGAAATCCACCCCGGCCTCGGTGGCGGCCCGGTCCAGGGCCTGGGCCAGGAT
>JAIUYB010000357.1 GCA_020216625.1 Desulfarculus sp. | reverse complement strand
AAGATGCCATCCGGCGGTGAGTCACCTCCGCCATAGGCCAGCTCCAGGGCCTGGGCCTCGATGGGGTCGCCCAGGGCGGTGCCGGTGCCGTGTCCCTCCACGAAGCCGATGCTGGCCGGCTCCACCCCGGCCTCGGCCAGGGCCATGGCCAGGGCCGCGGCCTGGCCCCGCACCGAGGGCGCGGTGAAGGCGGCCCGGGCCGCGCCGTCGTTGCTTATTCCCACCCCCCGGATCACGGCATGGATGGTGTCTCCGTCGGCCAGGGCCTGGTCCAGAAGCTTGAGCACCACCACTCCCACCCCGGAGCCGGGCACGGTGCCGTCGGCGTCGGCGTCGAAGGGACGGCAGACCCCGCTGGCCGAGGCGATGCCGCCCTCGCTGTAGAGGTAGCCGCTATGGCTGGCGATGCCCAGCGATGCCGCGCCGGCCAGCATCACCCGGGCCCGGCCGGAGCGCAGATGACCCACCGCCTCGGCCACCGCCGCCAGACCGGTGGAACAGGCGGAGTTGAGGTTGAACACTGGGCCGGTGAGGTCCAGCTTGTAGGCCAAGCGGGTGGCGCAGTGGTCTTTGTCGTTGCCCAGCATCAGCATGTAGCGTTCGGTGAGGCCGTCCCGGGCCAGGCGCGGCCCCAGGTTGTCCAGCAGGTAGGCGTTGAAGCCCACCCCCGCCACCACTCCCACCGGACCGTCCTGGGCCGGATCGCAGCCGGCGTCCTCCAGGGCGCGCCAGGCGGTCTCCAGTAGCAGGCGCTGCTGGGGGTCCATCTCCCTGGCCTCGCCTGGGGTGTAACCAAAAGGCGCGGGATCGAAGCGATCCACGCCGGTCAGGCGGCCTTGTTGGGGGCGGAAGCCAGGGTCGTCCAGAAGCGCCGGCGGGGTGCCCTCGACCAGGAGATCCGCGCGGTCGGGGACGCTGACGCTGCACACTCCGGCCCGGAGGTTGGCCCAGAAGGCCCGGCGATCGTCGGCTCCGGGGAAGCGGAAGGCCAGGCCGATGATGGCCACCGGTTGGGGACCATCCTTCGAGGCGGACGGGACCGTAACGGCCTGAACCGGGCGCGCGGGTTTGCCAGAGAGATGGGCGGCCAGGGCGGAGATGCTAGGAAAGCGAAACAGATCGGCGGGACGCAGCTCGCGTCCGGCCACGGCGCTGATGCGGGTCAGGGCCCGGGGCACCAGCAGGGAATGCGCCCCCATCTCGAACAGGTTGGCCTCCGGGTCCACCTCGTTTCGGCCCAGGAGTTCGGCCCAGATGGCGGCGATGGACCGGCGCAGGGCCGCCCCGCCGGCCGGGGGGGAAGCGGAAGATGGAACGGTCGCCGGGGTTGGGAAGGGGGGGGCGGAGGGGGATTCAGTCTGGGCCAAGCTCTGGCGGTCGATCTTGCCCGAGGGCAGCAAGGGCAGGGCGGGCAGATGGACGAACCGGCTGGGCACCGCCACCCGGGGCAGCTCACGGGCCAAGGCCTGGACGAGCTGCCGCTCCTCGGCCTCGCCCACGATGTAGGCCACCAGGCCGTGGTCATCGCCTCTTCGCTCCAGGAGCACCGCCGCCTGGCTCACCCCGGGCTGGCGACGCAGAACCGTCTCCACCTCGCCCAGCTCCAAACGCTGGCCCCGGATCTTGACCTGATCGTCGCGCCGGCCCTGGTAGAGCAGAACCCCATCCTCGCGCCAGCGGGCGAAATCCCCGCTGCGGTACAACCGGCTCCCGGGCGGTCCGTAGGGGTCGGGGGGGAAGGCGGCCGCGGTCTGCTCCGGCTGGCCCAGGTAGCCCCGGGCCAGACCCATGCCGCCGATGAAAATCTCGCCGCTGGCGCCCACCGGCACCCGGCGCAGGTCGGCGTCCAACAGCCGCACCTGATAACCGGGCAAGGGGCGGCCGATGGGCAATTCGTCGGCCAGGGTTTCAGGGTCCACCCGCCAGCCGCTGGCGTCGATCGTGGTCTCGGTGGGGCCGTACATGTTGTAGACCTCCCCGATGCCGAGAATGGCCGCCGCCCGCGCCGCCAGCGCCGGCGCGAAACGCTCCCCACCCACCACCAGCCGACGAATGGAAGGCAGGGGGCGAGGCGGGGCCGCTTCCAGCAGGGCGTCGAGCATGGAGGGCACCAGGTTGAGGTGGGTGACGCCCTGGGCCGCGGCCGCGCGCCAAAAGGCCAGCGGATCCACGAGCAGGGCGCGTTCCGGCACCCAGACCGCGCCGCCCATGGTCAGCGGCAGGAAGAGTTGCTGCAACAGGGGGTCGAAGGCGATGGCGGCGACGGCGCAGGTCACCTCGCCCGGGGTGAAGCCAAAGTAGTTGAGCATGGTGACGATCTTGGCCGCCAAGGCGCCATGGGTCACCCCCACCGGCTTGGGCCGGCCGGTGGAGCCCGAGGTGTGGAGTATGCAAGCCAGGTGCGCGGGCTGGGTCCGGGCTGGGGCGAAATCCGGTCCCGCCTCGGGCAAGGGCTGGTCCAGGTCGACGATGGTGGCCCCGACCAGGAATTCCTCTGGCAGGCGGGCGCGAGAGCGGCCCTGGACCACCACCACCCGGCAGCCCACGCCTTGGGCCATCTCATCCAGCCGGGCTGGGGGCAGGGTGGGCTCCAGGGAAAGCACCGCCCCGCCGGCGGCCATGATGCCCAAAAAGCCCACCACCATCTGGGCGGTGGAGCCCAGACATAGGCCCACCGGCGCATCCGGCCCCACCCCCAGCTCGCGCAGGCGTTCGGCCAGGCTGGCCGCGCGCGCGGCCAACTCGGCATAGGACACACGCTCTTGACCGCTGGAGACCGCCAGCGCCTGGGGCGTGGCCTGGGCTTGGCGCCAGAAAGCCTGGTGCACCGAGATAGCCTGGCAGCCGGGGGGCGCGGGCGGGCCGCCTTCCCAGGTGGCGATCAGGTCTTCCTCGGATTGGGGCATGGTCGGCAGCGAGGCCAGGGGGGCCTGGGGCCGGGACTGGATCTCGGCCAACAGGGCCTGATAACGCTCGGCCAGACGGACGGTCTGTTCCGGGGTGATTCGGTCGGGGTTGAAGAACCAATTGAGGCCAATCGTCCCCGGACCGTCGCGACGCTGTTGGGCGCAGACCACGAGGTTGATATCCTGCACCGGCCCCACGGCCAAGGTGGTGGGGGTGGCCGCCAGGCCGGGGAAGCCGAGATCGTAGGCGAAATCCAAGGCGTTGAAGGACCCGCCCCAGTTGGGACCGCCCCGCAACGGATCCAGACCGGCGGCGATCATTTCCGGGATGGTGAGGCGGCCATGGCGGAAATCGCCGCGCTGTTGGCTGGCCACCTGGCGCAGCAGGTTCTCGAAGTCAGCGGAGGGACGCAGAGCCAGGCTGAATGGCGCCACATGGCTGAAACAGCCCAGGGTCTGGCGTTGACGGCGGCCATGGCGCCCCAGCATAGCCACCAGGCAGGCGGGATGATCGCTGCCAGAGGCGCGCCCCAGGGCCAGGAGAAACACCGCCAGCAAGAGGGCCGGCAGGGTTGCGCCCTGGGATTGGGCCAGGGCCGAGAGGGCCTGTGCCTGCTCGCGGGGCAGGACGCGATCCAGACGGGCGGCCGGGCCGGGCGGGGAGGTCAGGGGGCGCTCGCCAAAGGCGCAGAGCGGGCCGCCCTGGGCCAGGCGGTCGCGCCAATACTCCACCGCGCGCCGATGTCCATCGCCGCCCAGGTTGGCATCGGGAGGCTCCCAGGCGTCGAAATAACCCGGCAGGTCCGGCTCGGGCAAGGGGCGGCCCTGCACCAGGGCGGCGTAGCC
>JAIUYB010000356.1 GCA_020216625.1 Desulfarculus sp. | reverse complement strand
CTGGCGGCCGGCGCGCGGAAAGCGGCCGCCGGCCGGTCTTCGGGGTCCAGCGCGTCCGCCGGACGGGGCGGCCGGTCGCGCACCACCAGCCACACCGCCAGGGCCATCACCAGACTTAAGGCTCCCACCACCACCAGGGTTAGACGCCAGCCCAGGTGCTGGCTCAGCAGGGCCAGGGGGGTGGCCGCGCCCAGGGCCCCCACCCCGCCCATGGCCATGAACACCCCGCCCACCAGCACCATCTGCCGGGGCGGGAACCATTCGGTGAGCAACTTGAAGTTGCAGACGTAGATGGCCGAGACGCCCACCCCCACCAGCACCCGGCCCACCACCGCCCAGGACAAGGCCCCGGTGGCGCCCATCAGCACCGAGCCGGCGGTGGTGATCAACAGAAAGCTGGTCACCGTCTTGCGCGGCCCCCAGGAGTCGGCCAGCATGCCCACCGGGATCTGCATCAGGCCGTAGGGATAGAAGTAGGCCGAGCCCAAGAGCCCCAGCAGAGTGCCGCTGACCGCGAAATCCCGCTGCATGTCCAGGGCCAGCACCGAGGGACAGAGGCGATGGAAGTAGACCAGCATGTAGCTCAGGAAGATCACCAGGCAGATCAACCAGGCGTAGGCCCCGCCATTGCCCCCGTGCTGACGCCGCTCGTTCATTATTTGGACCGCCTTGTGCGTTAAAAAAGGGAAAACCGCCGCGGCTGGCGCGGCGGCTTCCCATTATGCCACGATGGCTAGACCCAGCGCGAGGTGACGGTCTTCTCGTCCAGGAACAGACGCATCGAGGCCAGCCGGCTCTTGGCCGCCCCCAGGAAGGACATCTTCTTGCTGCCCAGGGGGAAGAAGGCGTAGGGCTGGGGAATGGCCACGTTGACGCCCACGTTGCCCACCTCCACCTCCTTGGTGAACTTGCGGGCGGACTTGCCGCTGGCGGTCATGATCGAGGCCGAGTGGCCGTTGGTGGTGTCGGCGTTGATGTAGGCGATGGCCTCTTCCAGGCTGCCCATGCGCATCAGGGCCGCCACCGGGCCGAAGGACTCCTCGTGGCTGGTGGGCATGCTGCCGTCGATGCCCTCCAGGATGATCGGGCCCAGGAAGTAGCCGCCCTCGTAGCCGGGCACCTTCACGCCCCGGCCGTCCAGGACCATCTTGGCCCCTTCCTTCAGGGCCCGGTCCACCCAATCCACGACCTTGGCCTTGCCCGAGGGGGCGCACATCGGACCCAGGTCGGTGCTCGGGTCCAGGCCATAGCCCAGCTTCATGCCCTTGGCTGCGGCCACCAGCTTGGCCTTGAACTCCTCGTAGATGTCGCCCACCACGATCACGGTGTCGCTGCCCAGGCAGCGCTGGCCACCCATGCCGAAACAGCCGCGCAGCAGGAAGTCCACCGTCTGGTCCAGGTCGGCGTCGGGCATCACCACCACCGCGTTCTTGCCGTTGCCGTTCAGGCTGGACTTCTTGCCGTACTGGGCGCAGACCTGGAACAGCTCCAGGGAGACGGCCGAGGAGCCGATCAGGCCCACGCCGCGCACCTCGGGCTGGCTCAGGATGAACTTGTTGATCTCGCGGCCGCCGTGGACCAGGTTCACCACGCCCTTGGGCAGGCCCAGGCCCTCGGTCATGCGGCAGATGTAGTCGGCCGCCACCGGATCCTGCCGGCTGGGGCTGACCACCACCGAGCAGCCGGCCGCCAGGGCGTAGGGCACAAACGACGACCAGGCGTGCATGGGGATGTTGCCGGGGGTGATGATCAGGAACACGCCCTCGGGCTCGTAGATCATGTATTCGTCGATGCCCCGGGCCAGCCAGTCCACGTGCTCGTTGAGCTTGGGCATCTGGTAGACCGCCGAGCAGGCGCTCTCCACGTTCTCGATCACCCGGCGCACCGAGCCCTGGCTCTCGCCGATGGTCCGGCCATGGTCCTGGGTCAGCACCCGGCACAGGACGTCGAAGTTCTCCTCGAACTTGTGCCGCATGTCGAACAATAGCCGGCCGCGCTCGCGCAGGGCCACCTCGCGCCAGGCCAGGAAGCCGCGCTGGGCCGCCTCCACCGCCGCCCGGGCCTCCTCCTGGGTGGCCTGGGGATAGGTGGCGATCTCCTGGCCGGTGGCCGGGTTGGTGGTGGGCCGCACGTCGGTGCTCTTGGAATCCACCCACTCGCCGTCGATGTAAAGCTTCAGCTTGCCGTAATGACTCTTAACCTCTGGCAACATGGCCATGATCGCATCTCCTGGGAACGGTGCGTAGGGTTGGGCGGCGGGCCGATGGCGGGACGCCCGCCGCCCGATCAATTTTTCCAGGCTATCGCGCCTGGGGTCTTTCGCGAATGGCCGGACCGGAGGACCTCCGGTCCCGGCCTATGATGGAAACCGGCGCGCCTAGCGCAGCCCGTCCTTGTACTCCGCCTGCTCCTTGGTCAGGCCGCCGATGCGGGGCAGCGGCCGGCCGCTGTCGGTGACCACCAGGGCCACCAGAATCTCGTCGTCCAGGGGCGCGTCCGGCACCGCCACGGTGAAGCCGTCGAAGTGGCTGCGGATGAAGGCCGCGTCCTTGTGGTTCAAGGGCACGTCGATCCAGGAGCCGGCCGGACCGCGTTTTTTCACCGAGGGGATCAGGGCCAGGCCCCGGCCCAAGGCGTCGCGGAAGGGCTTGCCCAGCTTGGGGTGCAGGATGGCCGCGGCGTGCTCCAGCTCGCCCTTCAGGCCCACGATGGCCGCCTTGCCATAGCTCTCGCACTGCTCGGGAGTGATCCCCAGGGCCTCGCGGGCCTTGTTGCCCAAGATGCCGCCCAACTCCTCGCCGATGTTCATCAGGGCGGTCAGGTCCTCCTCGTAGCGCCCCGCGAAGGGGTTCTTGATCACGGCGATGGCTGCGGCCTTGCGGGTGGCCGGGGCGATCTCGCGTCCGGCCTCGCGCCGGGTCTCCTCCACGATCACCATCAGCTTGCGGATTTCCATGGCTTCATCTCCCATGATGCGCCCCAGGGGGCCGGTCAGGCCACCATCTCGGCGGTGCGGTTGGTGGGGGGGGTGTTGCGGCTCTTGGTGACCACCACCTTGCCGTCCACCATCACGATGGACACGCCGGGGGTGTCGCCCTCCTTCAGGCAGCCCAGTAGATCGGAGGCCGGGCAGCCGATGGGGGCGTCCAGGAAGACCAGGTCGGCCTCCTTGCCCGGGGCGATGACGCCGCGGTTGAGGCCGTAGAGCTTGGCGGTGTTGCCGGTGGCCATGCAGACCGCCAGCTCGGGGGCGATGCCGCCCATGGAGGCCAGGTGGGCGATGTTGCGCAGGATGCCCAGGGTGACCACGCCGGTGCCGCTGGGGGCGTCGTTGCCCAGGATCAGGCGGCCGTACTCACCGCGCTCGGCGATGATTTGGCCCACCTGGGCGGCGCGGTTCATGTTGCCGCACTGCACGATCTCCAGGGTGAAGTCGCTCTCGGCGATGACCCGCCGCGCCCCTTCCAGGCTCAAGGCGGTGGGGCCGCCGTTGATGTGGCTGACCACGTCGGGCTTGACGGTCAGAAGCTCATTGACGCCCACCACCGAGGAGCCGGGGATGGAGGTGCCGCCGGTGTGCATCATGACCTTCATGCCCCGGGCCTGGGCCCAGCGGGCCATGGTGGCCGCCTCGGCTGGCTCCTTGACCGAGCCCAGCCCGATCTCGCCCACGATCTTGACCCCGGCCTGGGCGCACTCCTCGATGTCGGCCTCGGTCAGGCCCTTTTCCAGGATCAGGGCCCCGCCCAGGACCTTCA
>JAIUYB010000355.1 GCA_020216625.1 Desulfarculus sp. | reverse complement strand
TGGCCTGGGCCACCAGTTGGCGGCTGGTTTCCACCAACTCGCGCAGGCCCTGGGGCGAGAGCTTCAGGGCCACCACCGCCCGGGGGGGCAGATCGGCCTGCATGCCATCGGGCTGGCCGGCCTGACCCACCACCCCGCTGAGGTGGTCGGCCATGGCCACCAGCTCCACCAGCTTATGGTGGGGGCTGTCGGTTTCCGGGCGATGGTGGAGAAGGATGGCGGCCTTCAGGCCGTCGGGCAGCTTCCAGCGGCTGGCCAGGTCCGCCCCCAAGGTGGCGTGGTCGATGCCCAGGACCCGGGTTTCGGCCTCGGCCGGGTCCAGACCCTCGAGCAGGACCATCTGGCCGATGCGGGTGAACTGCTCGGCCACGAATTGGCTCATCACCAGCTTGCCCACGTCGTGCAAGAGCCCGGCGGTGAAGGCCTCGCTCGGGTCGGGATAGCCGGCGCGCTGGGCCAGGTGTTTGGCGATGATGGCGCTGGCCATGCAGTGGCGCCAAAGCCTCCCCCGGGGCAGGAGGTAGCCGGGGTGCTCGCCCTGGTAGGCCCGGCTGACCCCGGAGCTTAAAATGATCTCCAGCAGGGCCTCGGTGCCCAGATAGGGCAGGGCCTGCTCCAGACTGCTGACCTGGTGCCTGAGCCCGTAGTAGGCGCTGTTGAGCCGGCGCAGCACCTCGGCGGTGACGCCCGGGTCCAGGCTCACCGCCCGCACCAGCCTATCCATGGGGAAACCGGGATCGGCGGTGATGGCCACCACCTGGTCGACGACGCTGGGCAACGGGGGCAACCGCTCCACGCGGTTGAGGATCTTGATCAGGGGAAACACTAGGCTGCAACCACACCACTTATCGGGTCGGCATCATGGCGGTCGCGATTTGGCCCTGCCCGCTGCGCCGGTCCTCCAACCCTTGGGGGCGAGCGGGGGCTTGACAGGGCTCCCAAGGATTAGGCCTGCATGTTCTCCGGCAGACAATCCGGGCGGAACAGGCAGTCCATCTGCCCGCAATCGGGAATTTTGCCAAAGCAGTCCACATGGCCCTCGGCCAACTGGATGGCGTGGATCAATTCATCCTTGCGCAACTTGCCGGTGTTTTTCAGCTTCAGGCCCTTGGCCATTTCCCGCAATTGTTTGATGTTGGGCATGCGATCCTCCTTGGCCGCGCTTTGGGAAAGCCCGCAGCAGTTGGTGCCCACGATGAAACGCGACCTCAGGCTCAGAAGCCGACCCCAAGGCGCGCTCGAGGGGGGCCGCGTCCAGCCTCCTATTCAGTCAACGCCATCGGAGGGCGGAGCGCAACCGAAAAATTTGTATAATCCTTTAGTATTATTCACAACCCGAGGCCCCGCACAGCGCACAGGTGCGACAACCGCCATCGCTGGTCAACAAGCCGCCGCAGCGGGGGCAATGCTGGCCATTGGCGATGGGGGGCCGCTCCGCCGGTCGCCCCGGCAGCGGGGCCAACTCCAGCACCTGGCGCCCCCGGCAGCCATGGCGGAAGACCGTCACCCCCTTGAGCCCCAAGGCGTGGGCCTCCAGGAAGACCTGGCGCACCGCTTCCGGCCCGGCCGACGAGACCAAGTTGACGGTCTTGGAGACCCCGTTGTCGCTGTGGGCCTGGAAGGCGGCCTGCACCGCCAGGTGGCGCGAGGGCGGCACCTCGTGGGCGGTGGGAAACAGCCGGGCCAGGTCCGGGTCCAGGCCGGGCACCGATCCGGCCCGACCGCTCTGGGCCAGGCGGCGGCGATTGTCGGGGCTGTCCAGACCGGCTTGGGCCAGCCGGGCCAGAAAACGGGGATTGGTCTCCACCAGCTCCTGGTCGCCCAGTGCGCGGCGGGTGTAGGCCAAGGCGAAATAAGGCTCGATGCCCGAGGAGCAGCCCAGGATCAGGCTCAGGCTGCCGGTGGGGGCCACGGTGGTGACGGTGGCGTTGCGCAGGCGCACCAGCCCTTGCTCCCGCCAGCGGCTCTGGGGAAAGGCCGGGAAGCTGCCCCGGGTTTTGGCCAGCTCCACGCTGGCGGCCCGGGCCGCCTGGGCGATGGCGGCCATGACCTGGCCACCAGTGGCCACCGCCTCCGGGCTGTCGTAACTCAGGCCCAAGTCCACCAGGAAGTCGGCGAAACCCATCACCCCCAGGCCCACCTTACGGGTCAGGCGGGTGGCCTGGGCCACCTGGGTCAGGGGGAAGCGGTTGACCTCCAGGGCGTCGTCCAGGAAACGCACCCCCACCCTGGCCGCCTCCTCCAGGGCCGCCCGGTCCAGTTGGCCGCCGGCCACGAAGGCGGGCAGGCAGAGGCTGCCCAGGTTGCAGGACTCGTAGGGCAGAAGCGGCTGCTCGCCACAGGGGTTGGTGGCCTCGATCACCCCCAGGTGCGGTGTGGGGTTGGCCCGGTTGATGGCCTCGAAAAAGGCCAGGCCCGGCTCGCCCGCGGCGTGGGCCGCCGTCACCAGGCGGTCGAAGAGCTCCGCCGCCGGCACCCGCCGCCGCTCCCGTCCGTTCCGGGGGTTGATCAGGGCCCAGTCCTGGCCCGCGGCCAGGGCCTGGAAGAAGGCGTCCTCCATCATCACCGAGATGTTGAAGTTCTCCAAAAATCCCGGTGTCTGCTTGGCGGCGATGAAGGTTTCGATGTCCGGATGGCGCACCGACAACAGGCCCATGTTGGCCCCCCGGCGGGTGCCGCCTTGCTTGATGGCCTCGGTGGCGGTGTCGAAGACTTGCATGAAGCTCACCGGCCCCGAGCTGACCCCGTGGGTGGAGGCCACCAGGTCTCCCGCCGGGCGCAGGTGGCTGAAGGCGAAGCCGGTGCCGCCGCCGGACTTGTGGATCAGGGCGGTCTGCTTGACCGCGTCGAAGATCTCCTCCAGGGAGTCGCCCACCGGCAGCACGAAACAGGCCGAAAGCTGGCCCAGGGGACGGCCGGCGTTCATCAAGGTGGGGGAGTTGGGCAAAAAGCGTCCCTCGGCCATCAGGCGGAAGAACCGGCCGGCCCATTCCTCCACCGCCGCCGCCCCGCCCCAGGTCCGCTCGGCCTCGGCCACGGCCGTGGCCACCCGCCACAGCATCTGCTCCGGGCTCTCCACCACCCGGCCTTGGTCGTCGCGGACCAGATAGCGCCGTTCCAGGAGCAGTTGGGCGTGAGGTCCGAATATTGTGGGTGAAAGACTCATAAACCACAAAATAATGTGCCGGCTCCGGCAAGTCAATCCACGAACCAACCGCGGCGGGGCAAGCTTTGCGCCAGGGGACCGCGCCTCGGCGGCGGCGATATGGGCAACAATTGCCGCCGCGCTCGCGCCCACCGGGAAACGCCGCCCAAAAGCGCGCCATATCGAGCGGTTACCTGGACACCATTTTCTGGCACCCTCCTTGCTAATTTGCCGGGCGGAAACCAGACAAGGCCCCCACCCGGAGCTTGGAATGGAACAGCCAGCGGTGCCCAAGGAGCGATTCGAGCCGGAGTTGTACTGCCTCCGCTGCCAAGGCATGGAGTGGGACGACGAGGCGCGCCGATGCGTCAACTTCGACGGGCCCAATTGCCCGCTCGGCATCCGTCGGCTTCTGGCGGGGTTGAAGGTCAGTTGCCTGGTGGTCTAGGACCAGGCGGAAAGGCGGGACATCATGGGAGGTTGGCACCTGGTCTTCACGTTGTTGGCCCTGATCGGCATGGGCCTGGCCGTGGGCATCGAGCTGCACCGCCAACGCAAGGAGAGCCGTCGGGCTTGACCGAGAGCCTGGCGCCATGAAGCTGCGCGCGGGCGGGCCGGGGACGGGGCGGACCCC
>JAIUYB010000354.1 GCA_020216625.1 Desulfarculus sp. | reverse complement strand
CGGGCCTGGCCGCCGGGGTGCCGCCGGTGGCCTGGCTGGCCGGCCGGGTGGCGGGGCAGGCGGTTCCCTCGCTATCCGGCCCCGGCCAGGATCCCCACACCTTCGAGCCCAGCCCCAAGCAGGCCGCCCAGGTGGCGGCGGCCAAGGTCTACTTCAGCTTGGACCTTCCCTTCGAGCAAAAACTGCTGCCCAAGATCGCGGCCGCCAACCCTGGCCTGAAGGTGGTGGACCTGGCCGACGCCCTGGGGCTGGCGCCAGGGGAGGGGCATCACCACGCGAGCGAGCCCGCCCCCGGCTCCGGCGAAACCAAGGCCGAGGACGGCCATGGCCATGATCACGAGGGCGCGGAAGGGGAGCTGGACCCCCACGTCTGGATGAGCCCCCGGCTCTGCCAGGACCTGGCCCGGACCATGGCCCGGGAGCTGACCGCCCTGTGGCCGGAGAGGGCCGCCGCGCTCAAGGCCAACCTGGCGGCCCTCTTGGCCGAGCTTCAGGCCATCGACCAGGAGTTGAGCGCCCGGCTGGCGCCCTTCGCTGGCCGGGAGTTCATGGTGTATCATCCAGCTTTCGGCTATTTCGCGCGCGACTACGGCCTGCGGCAGGTGGCGGTGGAGACCGGCGGCAAGGAGCCCGGCCCCCGCAACCTGGCCCGGCTGATTGGCCAGGCCCGTGAACGCGGGGTGAAGGTGATTTTCGTGCAGCCCCAGTTCCCCCAAAAGAGCGCCCAGCAGGTGGCGCGGGAGATTGGCGGGGTGGTGGAGCCCCTGGACGATCTCTCGCCCGACCCGCCCCAAAACTGGCGGCGGATGGCCGAGTCCCTGGGCCGGGGCCTGGCCGGAGGCAAATGATTTGGCCAACGCGGTGGAGATCAGCGGGCTCAGTTTCGCCTACAACGGCCAGCCGGTGCTGGAGGGCGTGGACCTGACCGTGCCGGAGCTGGCCTTCGCCGCGGTGGTGGGGCCCAACGGCGGGGGCAAGACCACCCTGCTCAAGCTGCTCCTGGGTCTGTTGACCCCGCAGCGGGGACGCCTGGCGGTGCTGGGCGGCCCGCCGCAGGAGGTGCGCGGCCAGGTGGGCTACATGCCCCAGCACAGCCAGGTGGACCCCGCCTTTCCGGTGGCGGTCCAGGACGTGGTGCTGATGGGTCGTCCGGGCGCGGGCGGACATTGGCCCTGGGCCAGCCGCGCCGCGCGGATCGAGGTGGCGGCGGCCCTGGAACGGGTGGGACTGGGCGGTCTGGCGGCGCGGCCCTTCCACGATCTCTCCGGCGGTCAGCGCCAGCGGGTGCTCATCGCCCGGGCCCTGGCCGGCCGGCCCCGGCTTTTGTTGATGGACGAGCCCACCGCCAACGTGGACGCCGCCGCCGAACGCGAGGTCTTCGAGCTGCTCAAGCAGCTTAACCAGGAGGCCACCGTGATCGTGGTCTCCCACGACATCGGCTTCGTCAGCCCCTACGTGGGCCAGGTGATCTGCGTCAACCGCCGGGTGGTCAGCCACCCCACCTGCGAGATCACCGGAGAGGTCATCGCCGAGATTTATGGCCGCGACGTGCTGATGGTGCGCCACGACCACCATTTGGGGTGCCACCATGATTGAGTTCCTGGAGGCCCTGCCCCGCTTTGGATTTCTGCAATACGCCCTCTGGGCCGGGCTTTTGTCCAGCCTGTCCTGCGGGGTGGTGGGGACCTACGTGGTCAGCCGGCGCATCTCCTACCTGGCCGGAGCCATCGCCCACAGCGTGCTGGCCGGTCTGGGCGCCGCCCGCTACCTCCAGGCCACCCGGGATTGGGACTGGCTGCACCCCCTCTACGGCGCGGTGGCCGCCGCGCTCATCGCCGCCGCGCTGATCGGCCTGGTCAACCTGCGCGCCCGCCAGCGCGAGGACACCATCATCGGGGCCATCTGGGCCCTGGGCATGGCCCTGGGCATCCTGTTCATGGCCGCCACCCCGGGCTATGGCGTGGACCTGATGGGCTATCTGTTCGGGAACATCCTGATGGTCTCCCCCACCGACCTCTGGCTCCTGGGTGGCCTGGGGGCGCTGGTCACCCTGGTGGGCCTGGGCTGCTACCGCCAGTTGCTGGCGGTCTGCTTCGACGCCGAGTTCGCCCGCCTGCGCGGCCTGGCGGTGGAGGGTTACTACCTGCTGCTGTTGGGGCTGACCGCCCTGACCGTGGTGTTGTTGTCCACCGTGGTGGGCCTGATCATGGTCATCGCCCTGCTGACCCTGCCCGCCGCCGTGGCCGGGCATTTCTTCTCCCGCCTGTGGCAGATCATGGCCGCGGCGGTGGGGCTCAGCGCCCTGTTCACCATCGCCGGCCTGGCCATTTCCTATGGCCCGGACCTGCCCACCGGGGCGGTGATCATCGTGGTGGCCGGGGCCTCCTATCTCCTGGTGGCCGGCCTGGCCTGGGTCCGGGGACGCGGACGCGGGGCCTGAGCTGGATTCAATCTCTCCTACCGCCAGGTAGCTTATTTCAAGACGCAAGCGTTACGAAGCCACCGTTTGGTAGCACCGGAAAAGACCCACCGGAACATCCCCTTTGATTCACGCGATAAACAGGCTTCTTTCGCCGGACCTCCATTGGCATCGCCCTTGCTTTACAAAAAAGAAAGTCCGTCCGGACTATCCCCGCAACGCCGATGGAGACCTGCCCATGTTCGATTTATCCGCTTCCGTGACCGCCCCCCTGCGGGAGATGGCCGCCAGCCATTGGGACCTGACCGCCAACCTCCCCGCCCCCCGCTTCGGTCGCCTGCGCCGCCTGGTGGGCCTGCTCAACCAATTGTTCGCCAAGCTCCAGGCGGTGGTCATGAAGATCGCCGGCTCGGTGGTGGAGCTGGGGCGGGTGGCTCCGGAGCTGAGCAGCCTGGCCCAGGCCCTGGAGCACGGCGCCCGCGACCAGGCCCAGCGCTCCCAGGAAATCGCCAAAGCCAGCCGGGCCCTGGAGCGCAGCGTGGCCGCCATCGCCGAGAGCACCCAGGCGGCGGCGGCCTTCTCGGCCCAGGTGGCCCAGACCACCCAGAGCCTGCACCAGCGCTCCCAGGACATCGGCGAGATCATGGGCATTATTCGCCGGGTGGCCAACCAGACCAAGCTATTGTCGCTCAACGCGGCGGTGGAGGCGGCCCGGGCCGGCCAGCACGGCCTGGGCTTCGCGGTGGTGGCCAGCGAGGTGCAAACCCTGGCCGACCAGACCATGGCCGCCGCCCAGCGGGTGGAGGACATTCTTTCGGCCATCCGCTCCCAGGTGGGCGAGCTGGTGACGGCGGTGGGCGGCGAGGGCGCGGACCGCGCCGGCCAGGAGGGCGCCCGCAATCTCCACGCCCTGATCGCGCGCATCGCCGAGGCCGGCCGGGACCAGCAGGAGCGGGTGACCCTGGTGGCCCAGGATATCGACTCGGTGGCCGAGACCGCCCGCGAACACCGGGCCGGGGCCGAGGATCTGGCCAAGCTGGGCGGGCTGGTGCGCGAGCAGTGCGAGAACCTTCTGACCGGCCTGGGGGCCTTCCGCCTGCCGGCCCATGCCAAGGCCCGCCAGGTGGTGGAGGCGGCCGCCGCCAGCCCCGAGTTGGGCGGCTTGAATCGGGAGCGGATGGAGTCCTTCCTGCATCAGGTGGCCGAGCGCCATCCCTTCCTGGAGCTGCTCTACGTCACCGACGCCCAGGGCCGACAGATCACCGACAACATCGCCCGCCGAGGGTTCAAGGCGGCCTACGGCCAGAGCGGTTTTGGCCAGACCTGGGCCGGCCGGCCCTGGTTCCGGGGGGCCCTGGAAGGCCGACGCACC
>JAIUYB010000353.1 GCA_020216625.1 Desulfarculus sp. | reverse complement strand
AGCCTCGTCCCGGGCCGGGGGCTCGGCCGGCGGCTTGGCCGGGGCCGGGCGGTCGGCGCGGGCGGGCTCTTCGGCCAGGGGCAGCGGCCAGGCCAATTCGCCCTTCTCCAGGCGCAACTCCTCGTGAGTCAAGGTCGAATCCGCCTGCACCTCCAGGCAGACCCCCAGACGGGTCTCCAGGGCGGCCAGCTCGGCCCGCCTGGCGTTTTGCAGGTGGTGGGCCATCTCCGGGGCCAGACGCAGGCGCACGGGGCCCTCGCCCCGGTTGATCTTGCGGGCCAGGGTGCGCAACACCATCCGGCCCAAGGCCTCGGCCGTGCGCACCATGCCCCGCCCCTGGCAATGGGGGCAGACCTTGGTGGCTCCGAAATCGATGGGCGGGCGGATGCGCTGGCGGCTCAATTCCAGCAGGCCGAAGCGGCTGATGCGCCCCACCGTGACCTTGGCCTTGTCCTTCTTCAGCTCTTCCTTCAGCCGCTTCTGCACCTCGGCCTGGTGCTTGCGGTCGCGCATGTCGATGAAATCGATCACGATCAGACCGCCCAGGTCCCGCAGGCGCAACTGCCGGGCGATTTCCCCGGCCGCCTCCAGGTTCACGGTCAGGGCGGTCTCCTCGATCTCCTTGCCCTTGATGGCCTTGCCGGAGTTGACGTCCACCGCCACCAGGGCCTCGGTGGGGCTGATGACGATGGAGCCGCCGCATTTGAGCGGCACCACCGGGTGGTAGACGCTCTCCAGTTGCTGTTCGATGTCGTATTTGCTGAAGATGGGTCGCTTGTCGCGATAGAGCTTGAGGGCCTTCTTGCGCCGGGGGTTGACCAGGCCCACGAACTCCTCCAGGCGCGCGAAGACCTCCGGGTCGTCCACCAGGACCTCGTTCACCTCGCTGGTGAACAGGTCGCGCACCGTGCGCACCGCCAACTCCTCCTCGCGGTGGATCAGGGCCGGGGCCTTGGCCTGTTTGCCCCGTTTCTGGATGTCCTCCCACAGCCGCAAGAGCAGGCGGGCGTTGGCCAGCACGTCTCGTTTGCTGCGCCCCTCGCTGGCGGTGCGGGAGATGATGCCCAGGTCGGCGGGCAGGTTCAGCTCGTCCAGAATCTCCTTGAGCCGCTTGCGCTCGGCGTCGGACTCGATCTTGCGGCTGACCCCCAGATGGTCGCGCCCCGGGGTGAGCACCAGGGATTGGCCGGGGATGGAGAAAAAGGTGGTCAGGGCCGCGCCCTTGGTGACGGTCTCCTCCTTCACCACCTGGACCAGTATCTCCTGGCCCTTGCGCAGGACCTCCTGGATGGCCGGCAGGCCCTTGGCCGGGGTCTTGCCGGGGGGGAACAGATCCGGCCGAACGTCGCTGATCTGGAGAAAGCCGTGGCGATTGGCCCCGTATTCGATGAAGGCCGCCTGGAGACTGGGCTCCACGTTGACCACGACGCCCTTGTAGATGTTGCCCCGGGTCTGTTCGCGGGCGGCCATCTCGACGTAGAAGGCCTCCAGCCGGCCGTCCTCCACCAGGGCCACCCGCAGCTCTTCAGGGTCCAGGGCGTTGATGAGCATTTTCTTGACCATGGGCGCATCCTACCGCAAACCAAGGCGAAAGGCTATGGGGAGTTATCGAGGTCGAGCATTGGCCGGGGGGTGGAAGGCGCGTCGCGGTCAGGCCGGGGGAGCGGGCTGGGGCAGGATGCGGCCGTCCAGCAGGCGGCGGACCATGCCCAGCAGCTCGGCCCGGTGGAAGGGCTTGGCCACGAAGCCGGCGGCCCCGTTTTCCAGCGATTGGCGCACCTGGTCCGAACCGGCGTAGCCGCTGGCGATGAGCACGAATTGTTCCGGTTCGCGGGCCAGGATCTCACCCAGACAGGCCAGGCCCCCCATGCCGGGCATGCCCAGGTCCAGGATGATCAGGTCCGGCCGGTCGACCCCGGAGTCGAGAATCTGCAAGGCCTGCTCGCCACTGGCGGCCACGCGCACCCGGTAGCCGGCGCCGGCCAGCATCCGTGGGCCCACCAGGCGCAGGGCCGGCTCGTCGTCCACCAGCAGGATCGACTCCGAGCCTCCGGGCGGCTCGACCCGGGCCGAGCGATCCGGAGACGGAGCCAGGCCGTTGTCCCGGGCCAGGGGCAGGTGGATGACGAAAACCGTGCCCTGCCCCGGCTGGCTGTAGCAATTGATGCTGCCATGGTGTCCCTTCACGATGCCGTAGACCGTGGCCAAGCCCAGGCCGGTGCCCTTGCCCGGCCCCTTGGTGGTGAAGAAGGGGTCGAAGATGTGCTCCAACACCTCCGCGGACATGCCATGCCCGGTGTCGCCGACGGTCAACCGCAGGTGGGGCCCGGGCCGGGCCGCCAGGTGTTGGCTGCAGTAATCCTGATCCAGCACCACCCGCTCGGTGCGGATGGTCAGGCGGCCGCCCTGGGGCATGGCGTCGGCGGCGTTGATGGCCAGATTCAGCAACACCTGCTCGATCTGGCCGGCGTTGGCCAAGACCGGCGGCAGGTCCTGGCCCAGCTCGGTCTGGATCTCTATCATCTTGGGCAGGGTGCGGCCCAACACCACCAAGGCGCGCAGCACCTCCCGGTTGAGGTCCAAGGTTTTTAGCTCCGGCTCCATCTGACGGCTGAAGGTGAGGATATGGCGCACCAGCTCGGCCGCCCGGCCGGCGGCGGCGATCACCTGGTCCAACTCGGCCCGGTTGTCGCGCCCCCGGCTGGCGTTGTCCTGGGCCAGCTCGGCATAGCCCAGGATGGCCGCGAGGATGTTGTTGAAATCGTGGGCCACCCCGCCGGCCAGGGTGCCCAGGGCCTCCATCTTCTGGGCCTGGCGCAGTTGACCCTCCATTCGCGCCCGGTCCCTTTCCATCAGGCGCTGGGCGGTGACGTCGCGGATGGATTCGATGGCCCCGATGACCCGGCCCCGGCCGTCGCGCAGGGGGGTGGCGGTGTTCCAGAAAAAGGCGTCTCCCAGCCCCCGGAAATTCTCCAGGAGGGTCTCGGAAAACAGACGGTCGCCCTCCTGGTGGAAATGGCGGTAGAGGGCGGCGACCTCGGGGTCCGGGCGCAGGACCAGGTCGATGAGCAGCGGCCGGCGCCGGCCATAGAATGGCAGCGCGTAGGCATAGTCGCCCTGTCCCACCATCTCCGCGGCCGGCACCCCGGTCAAGATCTCGATCTGGCGGTTCCAGTGCAGCACCCGGCCCTGGGTGTCGATGACGAAGGTGGCGTCGGGCAGGAACTCGATCACCTGGGCCAGGCGCTCCTGGCTGGCCTGGAGCGCCTCCATGGCCCGGCGGCGGTCGCTGATGTCGTGCAGCACCCCCAGGTGCAGGCCCGGGACGATGTTGGCCACCGCCCGGTACTCCACGTCGATCAGGCTTCCGTCCTTGCGTCGCAGGGCCTGTTCCCCGGCCAGGTTGCCCTTGGCTAGAAACCGCCGCCACAGGCCGAGGACCTCGTTCCGATCGTTTTCCGGGGCCAGGTCGAACAGCGAGCGGCCGGCCATTTCGTCCGGATCGTAGCCGCTCAGGCGGCTGGCGGCGGGATTGCCCTCCACGAGGTTGGCCGAGTCGTCGCAGAGGATGATGGCGTCCAGGGAGTTGTCGAAGATGGCCCGCATCCGGGCTTGACTGGTCCGGGTTTCGGCCTCGGCCCGCCGGCGCTGGGTGAGATCCTGGAAGATGCAATGGGTCTGGCGGCAAAGGCCGTCCTGGTCGTAGGCGACGGCTCCCTCGAAGCTGACCTCGATGTATTGACCGTCGGCCCTGAGGATCTTGAACTCGACCCCCGAGACCTGGCCGGCCTC
>JAIUYB010000352.1 GCA_020216625.1 Desulfarculus sp. | reverse complement strand
GGGACGGCAGGCGCAGACGCAGCCCACTTAGCACCGGTAGGGCCAAGCTGGCCAGGGGACGCGCCGCCTCGGCGGCTCGGGCCAGCAGCTCCAGACGGTGGGGACGGGGCAGGGGTTCGGAGATCAGCAGGCGCTCCAGGGCGGCGGACGGACCCTGGCCGGCCTGGCCCGCCAGCCGGGCCCCGGCGGCGCGGAAGGCCTCCCGGGCCGGGACCTGGTTGGGGCAGTTGGCGTTGCAGCGACCACACAGCAGGCAGCGGCTGAGCAACTCGACCACCCGGGCGTCGGGCTCCAGGCCGCCCTGGTCCAGACCGCGCAGGATGGACAGCTTGCCCCGGGCCACCAGCTCTTCCCGCCGGCCTTGGCGGTAGACCGGGCAGACCTGCATGCAGGCCCCGCAGCGCACGCAGGCCTGGAGGGCCTGGCTTATGACGTTGTTATCAACCGGTTCCAAGACGACGTTCTTCCTCGAGGGGGCGCGAGGGGCCCTGGCCGAAGCTCCGGCATATGGTCTAACAGCTTGTCCGGACGACAATACTAGCAGAGGTGCAACCTCGCGTCATTGGCCGGAAACCAGCTTGGATTTAGCTTGACAGTTCATCATTGCCATAGGTAAATATTTGCCAATGACGAATATTGGCCGGCGAGGGGTTGGCGGAGGAAACGGCATGAACCTGGGCGCCCTGTTGCGGGGACACCGCAAGGCCAAGAGGCTCACCCTCAAGGCGGTGGCGGAAAAGGCCGGGGTCTCGGAAGGCTTCCTCAGCCAGGTGGAGAACAGCGTCAAGACGCCCTCCCTGGACACCTTGATGAACATCTGCGCCGCCCTGGAGATCGACGCCGGCGGGCTCTTGCACCAGTTCAGCAACCAAGAGCGGCTATTCACCGTGCGCAAGGCCGAATGGGGCGAGGTGGACCTGCCCCACACCGGCTTCGCCACCCGGCGCTTCTGCCCCCCCGATTACCGCGCGGTCATCGACAGCGCCATGGTTTTTCTCGAGCCGGGCAAATCCATCCCGGTGCGCAAGAACATCAAGAACGGCCAGGAGGTGCTCTGTGTGCTCCAGGGGCGGATGGAGCTGGAATTGGGCGACCAGAAGGTTCTCCTGGAGGCCGGCGACGCGATCCATTTCTTCTGCGATCCGCCCCGCCAGCGCATCACCAACCCCGGTCCCGGCCTGGCGGTGACCCTCTGGGTGGGGACCATGTGACCAATGGCCATCGTCGGCGCGGAGTCCGGCCGCTCCGCGCCGGTCCGATCATCATGCGCGCTCTCCAGAATTGGCCGCCGCGTCGCGCGTCCCCGACGGTGGGGGGCGGACGCCAAGGGAGACGGACACATCCCGGCCCGGGGGGACCCGGCACGGGTAGACCGCAACCAACCAGGGGAGGGAGAGAGAGCCATGATCAAGTTCGGGGAGGGCAACCTCAGGGTGCCCAAATGGTCCAAGCGGGTCTTCATGGTGGCCGGAGGCTGCACCCCCTTCCGCAAGTACTTTCCGGAGTACAAGCTGGAAGAGCTGGTGATGATTGCCTTCAAGATGATGCTGGAGGACAACGACCTCAAGCTTTCGCCCAAACAGATCAAGGATAGCATCCAGTTCGCGGTCTACGGCGAGTTCGCCGACCACTTCCAGGACCAGCTGTTGTGCGAATCCAAGGTCCACGACTACCTGGGCCTGGACCCCTTGTACAACGTGGGCATCAAGACCGGCGGGGCCACCGGCGGCTCGGCGGTGCTGATGGGCGCCCAGGCCATCGCCAGCGGCTACGCCAACTGCTGCCTGGTGGCGGGCTGGGAGCGCATGGACGAGGTTGACACCCGCACCGGCAACTTCTACATCTCCACCGCGGCCTGCAAGGACTTCGAAACCCGCATGGGGCGCATCTACTCCAGCTATTACGCGCCCATGGCCAACCGCTTCGCCTGGGCCTACGAGCTGAGCGAGGTGACCCGGGCCAAGGTGGCGGTCAAGAACCGGGGTTACGCGGTGATGAACCCCAACGCCCAGCAACCCGGCGTGCACACCGTGGAGGAGGTGCTGGCCAGCCGCATGAGCGCCTATCCCCTGCGCTTCCTGGAGTGCTGCGCCATGACCGCCGGCGCGGCCTCGGTGCTGTTGTGCGACGAGGAGATGGCCTACAAGCTCAGCGATCATCCGGTGGAGGTCTTCATCTGCGGCGGCAGCCACACCTTGCGGGTGGCCGACCGCCGACCCATGGAGATTCCCCTGCTGCCCAACGAGCAGCCAGGCCAGTACGACGCCCTGCTCAAGGAGAACCCCCGCTGGCCGGGCTTCGAGTCCTTCCTGGCCGCCCGCTTCGCGGCCTGGCTCTGCTATCGCATGGCCGGGATCAAGGACCCCCTGGAGGAGCTGGACCTGGTGGAGCTGCACGACGCCTTCACCATCAGCGACATCCAGACCTATGGCGACATCGGCCTGCGGCCCTATGGCCAGGAACCGGACTACATCGAGAGCGGCGACGCCTACTTTGGCGGCAAGTGCCCGGCCAACCTGAGCGGCGGCCTGTTGGGCACCATGCACGCGGTGGGGGCCACCGGCATCTGGCAGGCGGCCGAGGTGCTCTGGCAGATCCAGGGCAAGTACGACCAATTCCACGGCGACCCCAAATGGTGGAAGCGGGCCGGCAAGAAAAAGCCCAAGCAGTGGACCAGCCTCCAGGTGCCCAACCCCAGGCAGGGGCTCTGGGTCAGCCACGCCGGGGTGGGCAGTCACGTCACCGTCGGCATCCTGCGCAAGGCCTGGTAGGGAAGGGAGGCGAGCGAAATGGCGGAAATATACGAGAAGGCTATCCGCACCAAGTACATCGGCAAACCCCTGGCGCTTTTCGACGAGAAGCCGGCCTGGGTGGTAAGCTGGCCCCGCACGGTGGAGCATCATCACACCTACGGCCTGCTGACGCCCTTCTTCAAGGGCCTGACCGAGGGCAATCTGATGGCCACCAAGTGCGTGAACCCCGACTGCGCCGAGAAGGGCACGGTCTGGCTGCCTCCCCGGGCCGACTGCCCGGACTGCTACCAGCGCATGAAGTGGGTCAAGGTCAAGCCCGAGGGCAAGATCTACACCTTCACCATGGTCGACTACGCCGGCATCGGGGTGGAGATGAAGACCCCCTACTGGCAGATCGACGTGGAAATCCCGGGGGTGGACACCATCTTCAAGGGCTACCTGGCCCAGGGCAAGCCCGAGATCGGCCTGCCGGTCAAGGCCGAGTTCCGCACCAAGAACCCCACCCACACCATTCTGGACATCTGGTGGGTGCCAAAGTAGTAGGATAGGAGCCAGGCGGAGCGGCGCGGGCCGGGCAGCCCGCGTCGCCCGGCCGCGCCAGCCTGGTCAGGGCGGCGATATCTCACCAGCCATCGGGCCACACGAGAGCGGGATCAAATCAGGCCAAGCCGGGAGGGAGAGCATGGATTTCGACCTGACCATGGAGCAGGACATCCTGCGCAAGACGGTGCGCGATTTCGCCGAGAAGGAGATCGCGCCGGTGGCGCGGGAGCTGGACCGGCGGGAGGAGTTCAGCCTGGCCACCATGGCGGCCATGGGCGAGCTGGGCCTGTTCGGCATGGTGGTCGACGAGCAGTACGGCGGTCAGGGCATGGATTACATCTCCTACATCATCGCGGTGGAGGAGATCGCCCGGGTGGATGGCAGCCACGCCGCCACCGTGGCCGCCGGCAATTCCCTGGGCATCGGTCCGCTCTACTATTTCGGCTCCGAGGAGCAAAAGCGCAAATACCTACCCGACCTCTGCGCCGGCCGGGCCCTGTGGGGCTT
>JAIUYB010000351.1 GCA_020216625.1 Desulfarculus sp. | reverse complement strand
TCCTCCTGGATAAGCTCCCGGACCTGCTTTGGCACCTGGACGAACCCACCCTGGCCATGGGTGTCTATCCCCAATGGCAGGTGATGGAGGAGGCGGCCAAGCGGGTCACGGTGGTGATGGACGGCCAGGGCGGGGACGAGATCTTCGCCGGCTACGACTTTTACGCGCCGCGCCGGCTCTACGGGCTGATGCGCGAGGGACGGACCAAGGAGTATCAGCGAACCCTGGCCGGCTACGCGGCCAACTATGGCCGGGAGCGGGCAGACTCCCTGGGCCAGGAGGTCAAGGCCCTGTTCATGCAGGACGCCGAAGGCCAGTTGCCCGCGGTCTTCCCCGGCCATCTGGACAACACCCTCTATCAGGAACTGACCGTCAGCCGGCTGCCGGCGCTTTTGCGCTATGAAGACCGGCTGTCCATGGCCTTTTCCATCGAGTCGCGGGTTCCGCTTTTGGATTACCGCCTGATCGAGTTCGCCTTCGCCCTGGACGAGGGGCGCAAGGTGGGACCGGGCTGGTCCAAGCACCTTTTCCGCCAGGCGCTGAGCCGGGTGCTGCCGGCCGAGGTGGCTTGGCGCAAGGACAAGAAGGGCTTCCCCACGCCGTTCGCGGTTTGGGCCGACCAGGGCCTGCGGGCCGAGATCCGCGAACTGCTTTTGGGCGGCCGCTCCTGGCTGGCCCAGGCCTTGGGCCGCCAGCCCATCGAGGGTTTGTTCACGGCCTGGGACCAGGGCCGCAAGGACCACTGGACCCTGTGGCGGCTGGTGAGCCTGGAGCTGTGGCAGCGGACCTACCTGGCCCGCCTGGATCGCGAGCTGGCCCGGCCCGCCGGCCAGGCATCCGTCCGCCCGCTGCGGGCCCGGCCCGTTCCGATCAAGGCCCAACCAGCGGCGCCCAGCGCCCCTGTCTCGGGTCCGGCCTGGCCCACGAGCGCGCCCCGGCCCGCGACCGCCCCGCCCCTGGAGGCGGTCATCACCCTGGACTACGAAACCTTCGACACCGACGATCTGCTCTTGGACGAGGGCCTGGCCATCGATTGGCGGCGGGACCTGATCCAACCCACCGAGCGCTTCGCCCGCCTATTGGAGGAGCACGGGGCCAAGCTGACGGTGATGTGGGACACGGCCGAGTATTTCTGGCTCCAGGACCATGGCCACGATCAGCCCGCGGCGGAGATCCGGGCCCAGCTGGTGGACCTGGTGCGCCGGGGTCACGACGTGCAGCTCCACCTCCACCCAGCCTGGACCACGGTGGAAAAGCGAGGATCCCGCTGGATCTGGCACAAGCCAGGTCTCACCGCCCCGGCCATGGCCCCGGCGGATTTCGAGGCCCTGGTGGCCCGTTCGGTGGCCGAGATGGAAGCGCTATTCCGGCCTCTCCGCCCCGACTACCGGGTGCTGGGTTATCGCGCCCGAGGCTACCAGGTGGAGCCCTTCGGGGTCATCGCCCAGACCCTCAAGCGCCACGGCATCCGGGCCGACAGCTCCTATCATGGCCAGGGCCCCCTGGCGGTGCGCACGCCGGTGCTGACCCAGGGGGTGGACCTGGCCGAGGCCGATTTCATCGAGTATCCGATCTTCCGGGCCGGGGACGAGCGTTGGGACTTCAGCGGGCCGGAGGCCTTCGCCGACCTGCCCCTGCGCGCCTTGCCGGAAAAACCCATCCGGGGCCTGTGCCTGGTGATGATTGGCCACTGCAAGCAGCGCATCCACTACGAAAGGGTGGCGGCCTGCCTGGAAGGGCTGAAGCGGCGCTTTGGCGCGGACTTGGCCTTCAACACCTGGCGGGAGTCCATCACCCGCAACCTGCCCCGCCTGCCAAGGGAGCCCAAGCCCAAACCCGGCTTCTCGGCCGAGTATTTCGAGGCCCGCTGGCAGGAGAGCGATCCCTTCGCCTCGGCCCAAGTGCAGGATCCCTATTACCAGCGCCTGCTGGACCTGCTGCCGGACCGGGTCAGGTCGCTCCTGGACCTGGGCGCGGCCGAGGGGGTCTTCACCGAGCGCATGGCCCGGCGGGTGGGGGCCAGTGTGGCCCTGGGGGTGGACATCTCCGCCACTGCGGTGGCGCGCGCCCGGCGGCGGTTCCCCGGTCTGGAGTTCCGCGCCGCCGATCTGCTGTCCTTCCGCGACCCCCGGCGCTTCGATCTGATCGTATCCAGCCAGAACATCTACTACTTCCGTCCGGCCGAGCGGGCGGCGATCCTGGCCAACCTGGAGGCCATGCTGGCGGCCGAGGGCCGGGTGGTACTGGCCTGGTGGACCGGGGCCAAGCGCGGCTACCAGGAAGAGACCATCGAGGAGGAATGCGCGCGCTTCTTCGCCATCGAGCACGCCGAGACCTACACCGCCCCGCCCGGGGCGGCGATCAAGGAGCAACACCGCATCCTTTTGGGCCGTCGGCGTTTGAGCCTGGAGGAGGAAGATCTGCTGGGCGGGCTGTATTGGCCCGGCCGCCGGGTGGTTTGCCTCAGCCGCCGGGGCGACGACCTGCGCCAGCGATTCGCCTGGCAGTGCGCCGAGTGGAGCCAGACCCCGGGCCAGGCCTGCGACGTGCTGATCCTGGACCGACCCGACCCCGCCGCCCTGGCCGGCCTGCGCAAGAACGGCACACTAATCGCCCTGGAACAACGCCGGGACGGTTGGCCGGAGGCGGTGTGGGTGCGCCAGGCGGATGGCCTGGGACTGGGATGCCCGCTCAATTGAAAACCAACGGACTCGCCGGCCGGACAGGCGCGCAAGGCGCGTGGCCGCCGACCGGATCGCAACAGACGGGTAGATGAAGATGAACGCCCAGGCATGTCTGGCCGAAACAAGCGCCCCCTCCCAGGCTCCGCCCCGCGACAGCGCGGAGAGCCGAAGCCTGATGGACACGGCCATGGGGCAATTCGGCGAGGAGTCGCGCTACCCGTTCCTGCATGACATTTGCACAGCTTGGCTGCATCTGGAGGCGGGCCGGTGGGATGCCGCCTTGAGGCTCCTGCTGCCCAAGGAGATAAGATATCGGCGGGAAACCGTCTATTACCAGCTTTTGGCCAAGGCGTTTCAGGCCCAGGGGCGCGAGGGCGACCGAATGAAGGCCCTGAGCCTGGCCCTGGAGACCGGCCGGGCCAACCACGCCTGGGCGGTGACGGACCATCGGACCTACAGCGCGTCCCTGACCACGGCCCGGTCTAGGCTCATGGCGAACCTGCAACCCCAAGGCTATCTGTCGGGCCTGGTGTCGATCAGCCAGTTGCGGGACGTGGGCGGCAGGCCCTCGGCGGGCCAACGGGAGGGGCGTCCCGGTGGGGGTGACCCCTTGGCGGACGGCCGGTGGTCGGTCTGTCACCTGGGGGGGGCGCACACCGTCCAGCTTCGGGAGTTGACCCGCAGCTTGCACTCCCAAGGCATCAGGCAATGCGTCATCTCCTATTATCCGCAATCCGGCTCGATCCTGGACCCCGAGGTGCCGGTGTATTTCTTCCCTTACCGGCAATATTGGGAGCCCTTTTGGGAGCAAAACCAGCTCGAACCAAAGCTGTTGACCTTTCTGGCGCAGGTTTTTGAAAAAGAGCGGGTCGGCATCGTGCACGGCCATGACATCGAAAGCGCCTGCGTGCCAATGTGGCTGGCCAAGCATCTCCTGGACCTGCCCTGCCTGATCTACCCCTGGAGCCTGGAGTTCCTGGGCCAGCGGGCGGGCTCGGCGGCGGTAAGGTACGCCGCCCTGGGGCTTTCCTTGATCGACCTCGTGGCCCATCCCGAACAATACGTGCTGGACAAGGTGGCGGCCAACTATGGCCTCGGCCCGGAGCGGATTTTTCGCGG
>JAIUYB010000350.1 GCA_020216625.1 Desulfarculus sp. | reverse complement strand
CCCACCTCTGCTCCCCCGCCACCGCCGCCGCCTCGGCCATCCAAGGCCGCCTGGCCGACGCGCGGCAGTTGGGATGAGAGGAAGATCGGGGGGGAACTTTTGTGAACAAAAGTTTCCCCCCGCGCCCCCCTGCAAAAAACTTTGGGATATATTTGCCAAGAACATCACGCCTCAAGGGCGCTCAACCCATCGCCTTTTTAGGAGGGGGCGTGGGAGAGCCCTTTTTGGGCACCCAAAAGGGCTCCCCCACGCTCTCCCCGAGCGGGGTCCAATGATCGGCATCAGCAAGTTGTATTGCGGGACGGTGGAGCCTTCGGACGCCTTGCGTTATGGGCGGCATTCGGGCTCCTTGCCCAGTCATCTGTTGCAGTTCAGCGCGGACAAGAAGCCGGTGGTGGTCTGGAACATGACCAAGGCCTGCAACCTGCGCTGCCAGCACTGTTACGCCCAGGCCACGGCCGGTCCGGCGGTCCAGGAGTTGAGCACCGGCCAGGCCCGGGCCATGATCGACGACCTGGCCGGTTTCGGCGCGCCAGTGATCCTGTTCAGCGGCGGGGAGCCCCTGATGCGCCCGGACCTGCCGGAGCTGGCCCGCTACGCGGTGGGCAAGGGCATGCGGGCGGTGATCTCCACCAACGGCACCCTGATCACGGCCGACAAGGCCCGGGAGCTCAAGGACATCGGCCTGAGCTACGTGGGGGTGAGCCTGGACGGCCTGCCGGCGGTGCACGACCGCTTCCGGGGAGTGGAGGGCGCTTTTGACCAGGCCCTGGCCGGCATCCGCAACTGCCTGCGGGTGGGCCTGAAGGTGGGCTTGCGTTTCACGGTCTTCCGCCACAACGCGGCCGAGGTGCCGGGGGTGCTGGATTTGTTGGAAAAGGAAGGCATCCCCAGGGTCTGCTTCTACCACTTGGTCTACGCCGGGCGGGGCAGCCGCCTGATGGACGAGGACCTGGACCACGCCGGCACCCGGGCCTTGCTGGACCTGATCATGGACCGCACCAAGGCCATGTTCGACAAGGGTCATTGTCCGGAGGTGCTGACGGTGGACAATCACGCCGACGGCCCCTACGTCTACTTAAGGCTCTTGCGCGAGGATCCGGAGCGGGCGGCCCAGGTGCTGGAGCTGTTGAACTGGAACGAGGGCAACAGCTCCGGCCGGGGCATCGGCTGCGTGAGCTGGGACGGCGCGGTGCATCCGGACCAGTTCTGGCGGCACCTGACGGTGGGCAACGTGCTGGAGCGGCCCTTCAGCCAGATCTGGACCGATCCGAGCCAGCCAGTGCTGAGCAAGCTCAAGGACAAGCGTCCCCACCTCAAGGGCCGCTGCCGGGAATGCCGCTGGCTGGACATCTGCGGGGGCAATTTCCGGGTGCGGGCCGAGGCCGCCACCGGCGATCTCTGGGCCCCGGACCCGGCCTGCTACCTGACCGACGCCGAGATCGCCAAACCAGCGGACTGGCTCCGCCAAGGCGCATAACTGTTCTAGAATACCGACCGTGATGGCTCAGGCCGTCACGGTCTGGTTCTTGCCCTGGCGTTTGGCCTGGTACATGGCGCTATCGGCCCTGGCCAGCAACTCCTGGTCGTTCTCGATGGGGCGCAGTTGGGCCACCCCCACGCTGACCGTGCAGTGCACCGCGGCCTGCCCCCCGGGGCTCAGGGGGGTGCCGGCAAAGGCCAGCCGCACCCGCTCGGCCACCAGGCGGGCGTTCTCCAGATCGCTTCCCGGCAGCACCAGCGCGAACTCCTCCCCCCCGAACCGGCAGGGGTAATCCCCGGCCCGGGCCTGGGCCCGCAGCACCCGGGCCAGGGTCAGGAGCACCTTGTCCCCCTCCAGGTGTCCGTGCCGGTCGTTGAACCGCTTGAAGTCGTCCACGTCCAACACCAACAGCGACAGGGGCTCGCCGGAGCGCTGAGCCCGGGCCATCTCCCGGGCCAGGCAATCACCCAGATGGCGCTTGTTGTAGAGCCCGGTCAGGCCGTCGGTGACGCTCAGGTGGTGCAACAGGCGCTCGCGCTCCAAGAGCATCTCCCGCTCCTCGCGCCAGGAGCGGATGCGCGCCCCCAAGGCCAGGGAGAGCAGCACCGACTCGATGGCCACCCCGATGGGGATGGTGTAGCGGGTGATGAAGGTGCGGGGGATGTAGATCCCCCCCAGGGCGTAGAGGATCAGCCCCGCCAAGAGGATGCCCCAGGCGATGATGAAGTACTTGGCCGGATCGAAGCCCCGCCGCCAGCCCTGGACCGCCGCCGCCAGGCAGATGGCCGGACCCGCCAGCAGCAGGGAATTGTTGATCGCCTTGGCCACCCCGGCCAGCCCCGCCAAGTTGAGCGCCGGCAGGGTGGCCGCCGCCCAGATCACCGCCAAAATGGCCTTGTCCAACAGGGGGGTGTGGAGTTTGGTTTCCAGGAAACTGCGCGAGAAAGCGCCGGCCGCGATCCAGGAAGCGGCGGCGGTGAACCAGACCAGAACCAGCGCCCAACCTCGCTCCAGATCCAGGAAAGCCGGAGCCTGGCCGTAGAGCAGGGACAGGTGGATGAGCATCGAGGTGATGTAGATGATGTAGAGCAGGTAGCTGCGGTGGCGCAGGGTCAGATAGAGGAACAGGTTGAAGGCGATCATGGCCAGCATCACGCCATAGGCCACCCCAAAGGCGAAGAAATCGGCCACCACCCAGGCCACGTAGCGAGCCGGCCGCCAGAGTTCCAGGGCGAAGTTCAGGGAGATCGTGCTCTGGACCCGCAGGTAGCCATAGGCGTCGGGGATGAGATCGTCGGGCAAGGCCAAGACATAGGTGCGGTGGAAGACATCGCGGCCTTCTTGGCCGCGCATGGCCCCGCTCTGCTTGGTCACCCAGCCCCGCCGGGTGGGGAGGTGAAGGTCGATGTAGTCCAGACCGGGCTTGGCGATCTCCAGCCACCAGGTTCCGTGCCACTGGCCGCCCTCCTCCGGCTGGGCCGCCGGTACCAGACGGAAGCGCAGCCACCAGGCCGAGGCGCTGTGGCCGATGTCCACCTCCCGGCCGGTGTGGGGCCGGAAGCGCTGGGCCCAGGCGGGCGAGGAGACCTGGGCCAGGTCCAGCTCGCCGCCGGGATCCTCCAGGATGTCGCAACGGGGGGCCAGGGCCAGCCGGCCCTGGTTTGGGTCCAGCCGCAGGGGCTCGGCGGCCCGGGACGGCGCGGCGGTCAGGCAGAGCCAAACCAGGCAGGCCAGGGCCAGGGCCTGGGGGAGCGTGGCGCGGCGCCGGGGGTGCCTGGTGGGCAGGCGGGGCATGAAACCTCTACCAGGGTCTGGGGGGACCAAAGACGAGGCCTGCCCTCCGGCCCGCGTCTCCAACCGAAAATAAATAAAACTTAGGAGCCAGCTCCAGCAAATTCGACTCCAAACTCCCCCCACGCGACAAAACCCGGAGAGCCGCCGCCAGCACCGGCTAGACGTTCTTGCGCGCCCCGCCCAGCTTCAGAGCGCCCTTCTTGCGCAGGCGGATGGACTGCGGCGTCACCTCCACCAGCTCGTCGTCGTTGATGTACTCCATGGCCTGTTCCAGGGTGAAGCGCCGGGGCGGGATCAGGCGCAGGGCCTCGTCGGCCCCGGAGGCCCGCAGGTTGGTCAGCTTCTTCTCCTTGGTGATGTTCACCGCGATGTCGTCGCTGCGCGAGTTCTGGCCCACGATCATGCCCGCGTAGACCGGCTCGCCGGGGCTGACGAAGATCGAGCCCCGGGGCTGGAGGTGATAGATGGCGAAGGCCACCGCCTTGCCCGCGCGGTCGCTGACCAAAGAGCCGTTGGGCCGGCCGGGT
>JAIUYB010000349.1 GCA_020216625.1 Desulfarculus sp. | reverse complement strand
AGGCCCAGGCCGGACGCAGGAACCGGGCCAGGCCGGCCCGCTGGGGTCGGCCGGCGTGACCCTTGCCCACCCGCTGGGAGAGGACCAGGGTCAAGAGCACGAAGGCCGCGGTCAACAGCTTGAGGTCGATGGGGTTGAGGCCCAGGTACAGGGCCAGGGCGATCATCAGCCGGAAGATCACCGAACCCAGCACCACGCTGAGCACCTGCACCATCAGCGAGCGGGAGCGCAAGGCCGACTCGCCGATGATCACCGAGGCCAGGCCCACCACGATGGTGCCCACTCCCATGGTCACGTCGGCGAAGCCCTGGTATTGGGCCACCAGGCCGCCGGAGACCCCGACCAGGCCGTTGGCCAGGGCCAGGCCCAGGATGATCAGCCGGTTCACGTCGCGCCCGTTGGCCGCGGCCATGCGCGGGTTTTCGCCGGTGGCCCGCATGGCCAGTCCCAGGTCGGTCTTGAGGAACCCGGCCATCAACAGCCAGAAGGCGGCCAGGGCCGCGGCCAGGGCCAGGGCGGTCCAGACCGGGCCGGGCAGGCCGGGATTCAGGGAATCCAGGGCGCTGAAAAGGGTGTGGTGCTGCAACAAGGGGATGTTGGAGCGGCCCATCAGGTGGAGGTTGACCGAGTAGAGCGCGGTCATCACCAGGATGCCCGACAACAGGCCGTTGATCTTGAAGCGGGTGTGGATCAGGGCGGTGGCCGTGCCGGAGAGCGCCCCCACCGCCAGGGCCGCCAGCAGGGCCAGCAGAGGATCCCAACCGGCCACGATCAGGGCCGCCACCGCCGCGCCACCGGCGGTGAAGCTGCCGTCCACGGTGATGTCGGCGAAGTTGTAGACCCGATAGGTGAGAAAAACACCGGTGGTCATCAGGGCGTAGAGCAACCCCAGCACCACCGCGCCAACCCATAGCTCCATGGCTTCAGATCTCCAAGGCCACCAAACCCGCCAGGCCAGAGGAAAAACGGCTGCGCCCTAGAAGGTGCTGGGCCTTGGCCGGCTCCATTTCGGTGATCACCCGGCGCAGCTCGGCCGGCAACTGCTCGGGGCGCTTTCCCAGGGGGCCCTTGCCAAAGACGGCGGCGTGCAGGTGGAAGGCGGACTCGCTGGGCAGCCAGGGCGCCAGCACGGCCGGGGCGGTTTCGCGCGAGCCCACCACCAGGCCCGCTCCAGCCACCACCGCGCCCGGGTCGGTCGCCTCCAGGGGGAAGCTCATCCACTCCTTGAACAGCTCGGGGTGGAAAATCTCGCGCCCCTGGTCGGGTTGGTTCTGGCTGACCGGCGAGCGCTTGAGGTGCATGCCATACAGCCCACGGCTTTCGGCCAGCAGCACCAGACCCAACACCGGGCATGACAGGGACTGGCCCAGGGCCGGGATCAGGCGGTTCAGCTCCTGGGGGCCGTCGGGGCAGTCGAAGGAAACCAGGGCCTGAAAGGGCCCTCGAAAGGTGAAGGCTTGCAGGAATTTGTAGTCCAGGCCGCTCTGGGCCTGAAGGTTGAGGACGAACTCCACTCCGGCCCGTGGCACTGTGGGCTGGTAGAACAGACTGCCCTCCAAGAGCAGGGCCTCGCCGAAGAAGTCGCGGCACTCGGCGAAGCCGTCGCCGAAGCAGCCCAGCCCGACCCCGAACAGACCCTGACCGGCGGGCAGGCAGACCATGTCGTACTCGGCGTACTCGGCGCGGTTGAGCTTTTCCGGGCGTCCGTGCAGCCGCAGGCGTCCCGGTGGACCCGGCCGCTCGACGACCTCCATCACCACTCCGTCGGCCTCCAGGTGGCGGCTGGCGGGCTGGACGGCCTGGCCGGCCAGGCGGGCCGCCAGATCATCCGGCCCGTCGGCCAGCTCGAACATGCCCAGGAAACCCGAGACCGCGAAGACCTGGCGCACCATCTCCGGGGTGCGGTAAATGATTATCCGGCCGCCAACCTTGCGCAGCAGCTTCTGCACCAGAAGCAGGACCCGCAGGCCGGCGCTGCTGACATAGCTCAGCTCGGCCAGGTCCACCACCAGGTCGCGCTGGCCGGCTTGGACCAGATCCTCCAGGATCTGCTGGGCCTGGGCGGCGGTGAGCACGTCCAGGCGACCGCTCAGGCGGCAGACCGGCAGCCCCTGTATCTCTTCCACCACGGCGTTGAACAACGTACCACTAACCTTTCCGCGCGGGCATGGTTGATCGCCCCAGGGGCAGTCTGGCACGATGCCCCAAGCATGCACAAACCGGGGTCGCCAGTCCAGAGCAACATTTTGGGGCGCCGCGGCGGCCAGGGCCCGGCGGTGCGGCGCTGGGGGCGGAGTGAAGGTCATATTGGCGGTTGACAGACCGGGGTCCAGGCCGTAGGGTGCTGGCATGCTGGCAAGAAGCCAGCGGATGAATTGCCGCAGCGACCGTCTTTGGAACTATCCCCGCGAAGGGGGTTCCGGAGCGGTCTATTTTTTTGGCAACGGCGAAGCGTGGAGACAGCGTGAGCGTACCGGTGGTTTGCGTCATCGACGGCCAGGGCGGAGGCATCGGCGGTGTCATCGTCAAGGTGCTGCGCCAGGAATTCGGCGAACAGATCGAGGTGGTGGCCTTGGGCACCAACGCGGTGGCGGCCAGCATGATGATGAAGGCCGGTGCCAACAAGGTGGCCAGCGGGGAGAACGCCATTGTCCACTGCGTGGCCCAGGCCCGGGTGGTGACCGGCCCCCTGGGTATCGTGTTGGCAAACAGCATGATGGGCGAGATGACTCCTCGCGCGGCCCTGGCGGTGGCCTCCAGCCCGGCGACCAAGTTGCTGCTGCCCCTGAACCAGGAAAACGTGGAGGTGGTGGGGGTGACCCGCGAGCCGCTGCCCCACCTGGTGGACGAGCTGGTGCGGGTGCGCCTGCGCAAGCTGCTGGACCAACCCTGAGGCCCGGTCACGCCCGGTCTGGTCGCCCGCCCGCGCCCACCCGGGGCCTCTTGGCGGAGAAATCCAGCCTGGTCGCGCCACCACCTCTCGAGCTATTATAGTTAACCTAATTAAAACACAGGCGATATCACATGTCGCATCACCCAATCCCTCCTTGGCCCGGGGAAGCTCCTCCCTTGTAAAGTGCCCACTCAGGGCATAATATTTCGCTAACCTCGCCCCGGCGGTCCGCCGGCGGCTCCCGGGGTCATCATCAACGTCTGGGTGTGCGGGATGCCAAGCAAGACCTCGCGCCACTGCCTCGGATGCCTCCCCGTCCTGCCTTCACCAGCCAACCCGCGTCCACGCCTGAGTATCACTCAGCCATGACCAGGCTTCAGCCACCCCCGTCCCGCTCGCGGAGATGCGGCATGAAAACTCCGGCCCGCGCCCTGGCGGCGGCCCTGCTTCTGGCCCTCTTGTCGCCGCTGGCCCTGGCGGCGGCCCAGGAGGGCCAGGATCTGTCCCTGGAGCAGGCGATCCAGATCGCCCTGGAGCGCAACCCTGGCCTGGTCGCGACCCAGGAGGACGCGGCGGTGGCCGAGGCCCAGGTGACCCAGACCGCCTCCACCTATTGGCCCCAGCTCAGCGCCCAGGGCGGCTATCAGCGCCTGTGGTACGAGAATCCCCGCCTGGCGCTGTCCCAGGCCAACACCCAGGGGCAATTCAACAACTACAGCTCCAGCCTGTCGGTCTCCCAATACCTCTATGACTTCGGCCAGACCTCGGGCAAGGTGGAGAAAAGCCGGCAGAACCTGGCCGCCAGCCGTCAAGGGGTGATCCAGAGCCGCAACGACTTGGTGCGCGCGGTCAAGAACGCCTACTACGAGGTCATCAAGCAAGCCGACCTGGTGGGAGTCTACGAGAGCGCGCTCAAA
>JAIUYB010000348.1 GCA_020216625.1 Desulfarculus sp. | reverse complement strand
CACCGCCATCGCCCTGGGCGTGCCTGACCGGGTGCCGGTGACCTGCATGACCGGGTTTTTCCCGGCCTACTACGCCAAGGTCAGCCTGCGTGACGTCATGTACGACGCCGACAAGATGATCTCGGCCTGGACCAAGACCCTGCAGGACTTCAGCTTCGACACCGCCGACAACCCCTTCATGATCCGCTTCCTGGGCGCGATCATGGAGTCGCTGGACTACAAGCAGCTCAGATGGGCGGGGCACGGCGTGGATGAAATGTCGGGCTACCAGTTCGTCGAGGGCGAATACATGAAGCCCGAGGAATACGACGAATTCATCTTCGACCCCACCGACTTCATGATCCGCCGCTACTGGCCGCGCATCTTCGGGGCCCTGGCCCCCCTGGCCGAGCTGCCGCCCCTGAGCGAGATCATCACCTACTCCATGGGTCTGGGCAACTTCGCCGCCCTGGGCGCGCCGGGCATGCGCGAGGTGGGCCAGGCCCTGATCAAGGCCGCCGACGCCGGCCAGCAGATGGCCAAGAACGCCGTTCAGTTCGCCGGCGTGATCAAGTCCATGGGCTTCCCCTCCACCTACCAGGGCTTCACCCAGGCCCCCTTCGACACCCTGAGCGACTATTTCCGCGGCACCCTGGGTGGCATGATGGACATGTTCCGCCATGCCGACAAGCTGATGGCCGCCACCGAGAAGATGCTGCCCATCATGCTGCGTCTGGGGCTGTCCACCAAGAAGCGCGGGGGGACCAAGGTCTTCATCCCCCTGCACAAGGGCCTTGACGGCTTCATGAGCAACGACCAGTTCAAGCGTTTCTACTGGCCCTCGCTCAAGGCCCTGATGGAGGGTCTGATCGCCGAGGGCCTGATCCCGGTGGTGCTCTGGGAGGGCGAGTGCACCAGCCGCCTGGAGATCATCGGCGACATCCCGGCCGGCAAGGCGGTCTACCACTTCGAGCGCACCGACATCTTCAAGGCCAAGGAGATCATCGGCGACCGGGTCTGCCTGAAGGGCAACGTGCCGCTGTCGCTGATGGTCACCGGCACCCCGGACGACGTGAAGGAATATTGCAAGAAGTTGATCGACGTGGTGGGCAAGGGCGGCGGCTTCATTCTGGACGCCGCCGCGCCGGCCGACGACGCCAAGCCGGAAAACTTGCAGGCCATGATCCAGATGGCCAAGGAATACGGCCGCTACGCCTAAATAGCCTCCCTACCGGCGCACCGCGCCGGTTTTCCTCCCCCCTCGCGGCCTTGCCGTGGGGCGCGTCCGACCCCTCCCACGGGTCGGACGCGCCCACCCTTCCCCAGGTTTTGGGAGTCACGGAGAGATCAACATGGATACCATAGTCAAAGGCAAAGCGGTGGAGGTGGTGATCGGTTATGATCGCCCCACCGTGCTGATCGGCGAGCGCATCAACCCCTCCGGCAAGAAGAAGCTGGCCCAGGCCCTGCGCGACGGCGATCTGGACCAGGTGCGCAAGGAGGCGGTGAATCAGGTGGCGGCCGGGGCCGACATCCTGGACGTCAACGTGGTCACCTCCGGCGTGGACGAGGTGGCGATGCTGCCCAAGGCGGTGGCCGCCATCCTGGAGGTGGTGGACGTCCCCCTGTGCCTGGACGTCAACGACCCGGCGGCCCTGCCGGCCGCCCTCAAGCTCATCCCGGGCAAGGCCGTCATCAATTCCGTGACCGGCGAGGAGAAGTCGCTGACCACGGTGCTGCCGCTGGTCAAGGAGTACGGCGCGGCGGTGGTGGGTCTGACCATGGACGAGAAGGGCATCCCCAAGGACGCGGCCACCCGCTTCGCCATCGCCGAGCGCATCGTTTCCCGAGCCGACGCCCTGGGCATCCCGGCCAACGACATCATCATGGACTGCCTGTGCATGAGCGTGGGGGCCGACGACCGGGCCGCGGTGGCCACCCTGGATGCGGTGGAGATGGTCCGCCAGCGCCTGGGGGTCAACCAGACCCTGGGGGCCAGCAACATCTCCTTTGGCCTGCCCGACCGCGAGCTGATCAACCACGTCTTCCTGGGCGCCGCCATCCGGGCCGGGGTGACCTGCCCCACGGTGGACGCGGCCAAGGTGCGTCCCACGGTGCTGGCCCTGGACCTGGTCATGGGCCGCGACCGTTTCGCGCGCCGCTTTTTGACCGATTATCGCGCCCGCAGCGCGGCTTAGGACGCCTCCTCCCGGGTCCGGGCCGGCGGGAGCCTCGTGACGACGGCTTCCGCCCGGCCCGGAGCCCCGGATTGGCGCGACCCACGGGCTTGGTATATAAGATTTGTTGACAATCCGCCCTTGCCCTGGCATCTAGCGGATAATGGTACAGTTCACGGGGAGCCTGCCCGGCCCGGCGTGGGGCGGGCCATTGGCGTTGGGATGAAAGGCGATATGACCATGGCCGACTGGATGGCCTAGGGCGGGGCTTGGGCATGCCAGCATCGACAGCCAATGATATCCTGAACATCGACCGCGACTCCTTCGAGCCGGCCTATCTCCAACTGGTCAAGATATTCAAGGCCCAGATCGCCTCCGGCAAGTACCGCCCCGGGGCCAAGCTGCCCTCCGAGGCGGTGATCTGCAAGAAATACGGTCTTTCCCCCATGACCGTGCGCCGGGCCATCAACCTGCTCATCGACCAGGGGGTGGTGCGCACCGTCCAGGGCAGCGGCACCTTCGTCCGGGGGGTCAAGCTCTCGGCCAGCTCCTTTAACCTCCAGGAGTTGATGGAGCTGATCCAGGACGAGAACGGCACCCAGGTCAAGGTCTTGGAGATGGACATCGCCAAGGCCTCCCCCCAGGTGGCCTCGCGCCTGGGGCTGGCCTCCGGCGACAACGTGATCCACGCCCGCCGCCTGCTCCTGACCCATGGCCATCCAGTGGTCTATCACCACGGCCACCTGCTCTACGATCCCCAGCGCCCCATCGTGGAGGGCGAGCTGGACGTCACCTCCCTGCGCGGGCTTTTCTCCGGCGCGGGCCAGACCGACATCAAGAAGGGCCTGATGAGCGTGCAGGCGGTGGCCCTGGAGGAGCAGGAGGCGGTCCTGCTCAAACGCGACAAGGGTTCGCCCGCCTTTCGCCTGGAGCACACCTTCTACGATTTCGAGGACCGGCCGGTGAGCTATGGCTGGTTCATCTGCCCGGCCGACCGCCTATTGTTCACGGCCAGGATCGGGCACTGGGACGAGGAATGAAATCCAAGTCCGGGAAGGCGCCCATGACTTCGCCCAAGGAACACGAGCACCTACGCTCCCTGGTGGTCGATCTGCGCGAGAGCGAGGTCATCAATGAGGTCAACCGCCTGCTGGCGGAAGGCGATACGCCGGAGCGCATCCTGGAGAGCTGCCAGCAGGGCATGGCCATCGTGGGCGAGCTCTACGAGCAAAGCCGCTATTACATCGCCGGCCTGATCATGGCCGGCAAGATCATGCAGGAGTTGTCCGAGCTGCTGGAGCCTCATTTCCAGCAGCGCATTCACGGCGAGGCCAGCGGCAAGGTTCTGATGGCCACCGTGCAGGGCGACATCCACTACATTGGCAAGAATCTGGTCAAGACCTTGCTCAAGTGCCACGGCTTCACGGTGCGCGATCTGGGCGAGGACGTCTCGCCCCAGGACATCCTGAACGCGGTGTTGGAGTTCAAGCCGGACGTCATCGGGCTGTCGGCCCTGCTCACCGCCTGTTTCGATCCCTTGCGCGACACCATCGCCCACCTGCGGGCCAACCTGCCCCCGGGCGTCAAACTGCCCCCGATCATGATCGGCGGCGGTGCCACCGACGACCTGGTCCGGCAATACGTCAGGGCCGATCATT
>JAIUYB010000347.1 GCA_020216625.1 Desulfarculus sp. | reverse complement strand
CTTCAAGGGCGAGAACATCACCGGCCTCAAACCCCACCAGATCGCCCAGCGGGGCCTGGGCCGCACCTTCCAGAACATCGAGCTGTTCAGCAAGATGACCACCCTGGACAACCTGCTCTTAGGCCGCCACCGCCACATGCGGGCCGGAGTGCTCAGCGGGGCCACCTTCTGGCGGCGGGGCTCGGCCGCCGCGGCCGAGGAGATCGCCCACCGGCGCAAGGTGGAGGAGATCATCGATTTCCTGGACCTGCAATCGGCCCGCGACCGCTACGTGGGTGGGCTGCCCTATGGCATCCAGAAAAAGGTGGAGCTGGGCCGGGCCTTGTGCCTGGAGCCGGAGCTGCTGCTCTTGGACGAGCCGGTGGCGGGCATGAACCTGGAGGAGAAGCAAGACCTGATGGCCTGGCTCCAGGACATCCAGGAGGTCTATGGCATCACCATCATCATCATCGAGCACGACATGCGCCTGGTGATGGAGGTCAGCGACCAGGTGCTGGTGCTCAACTTCGGCCAGCCCATCGCCTGCGGCGCGCCGGAGATGGTGCAGAACCACCCCGAGGTGCTCAAGGCCTACCTGGGCGAGCAGGACGGCCTGGGACTGGGGGTGGCCCATGCTTGAGGTCAAGAACATCGAGACCCTCTACGGCCTGGTGATGGCCCTGCGCGGGGTCAGCCTCAAGCTGGCCGAGGGCCAGATCACCGCGGTGCTGGGGGCCAACGGGGCCGGCAAGTCCACCCTGATCAAGACCATCATGGGCCTGATCGAGGACCAGCCCGACAAGGGCACCATCTGGCTGGACGACAAACGCATCGACCACAAGGACACCGAGGAGATCGTGCGCCTGGGGCTGGCCTTCGTGCCCGAGGGCCGCCAGGTCTTCGCCGAACTCACGGTGCAGGAAAACCTGGCCATGGGGGCCTACACCCGGCGCGGCTCCGGGGTGCGCGCCGACCTGGAGCGGGTTTTCGGCCTCTTTCCCCGCCTCCTGGAGCGCCAGCGCCAGTTGGCCGGCACCCTCTCCGGCGGCGAGCAGCAGATGCTGGCCATCGGCCGCGCCCTGATGATGCGCCCCCGCATCCTGTTCCTGGACGAGCCATCCCTGGGCCTCAGCCCGCTTCTAGTGCGCGAGATCTTCGCCACCATCGCCCGGGTCAACGCCGAGGACCACACCACCATCCTCCTGGTGGAGCAGAACGCCAACATGGCGCTGTCGGTCTGCCACCAGGGCTATGTCATGGAAAACGGCCGCTTCGTCCTGGCCGGCTCCGCCCAGGAATTGGCCAACGACCCCGACGTGCGCGAGTTCTACCTCGGCATCCAAAGCGAGGTCTCGGTCAAGGGCTACCAACGCTACAAACGCAAGAAGCGCTGGCGCTAGGAGAGCAGGGGGGGAAGAAGAAGCATTGCGGGGAAACCCTTTTTGGGGAAAAAGGTTGCCCCGCGCCCCTTCCCAAAAACATTTGGGAGAAATCGCGCCCCGCGATTTCTCCCCGGGGTGGGGCGGGAATAGGGGACAATGGGCTGACCTTCCTGTATATTCCCTCGTCAGGCGATAGCCAGCCAAGACCGCGAGGGATCCATGGACCAGCACGACGACCAGATGCGCGAGCCGGGGAGCGAGGCCGGGGAGATCACCCTGGGCGACGCCTTCTTGACCCACGGTTTCACCCCGTCCAACCTGGGCATCCTGCCCAAGCCCGACGCCTACGGCCAGACCCCGCGCCAGGGCGGCTGCAACGACGTGATCGAGCTTTACGCCTACGTGCGCGACGGCGTGATCAGCGACATCCGCTACATGACCAGCGGTTGCCTGCACACCGTGGCCTGCGGCAGCGCGCTGACCACCCTGCTCAAGGGCCGCGCCATCAGCGAGGCCATCGGCCTGACCCCGGAGGACGTCTCGGCCGAGCTGGGCGGCCTGGACCCGGCCCATTTCCACTGCGCCGAGCTGGCGGTGGCCACCTGGCGCGCCGCTTTGGCCGACTACCGCGCCAAGGAGCGCTCGCCCTGGACCAAGCTCTACCAGCGCCGCTGACCATCGCCGCCAGCTACCGGGCGCGGCGGGCGAGGCCCGGACCGCGCTTGCGGGGCCGCCGGGATTGGTGGTAACCTTCCCGCGCCGGGAATATCAACCATAATCGAGACCTTTGGCCGCCACGGCGGGGAGCCGAGCCATGCCGAACCAAGACCAAGCCCCGCGGGTGCGCACCCGCTTTCCCCCCTCGCCCACCGGCGCCCTGCACCTGGGGGGCGCCCGCACCGCCTTGTTCAACTGGCTTTTCGCCCGCCACCACGGCGGCGAGTTCGTCTTTCGCCTGGAGGACACCGACCGCGAGCGCTCCAAGGCCGAGTACGTGGACTCCATCATGGGAGCCATGGACTGGCTGGGCCTGGATTGGGACCAGGGGCCCTTCTACCAGAGCCAGCGTTTCGACCGCTACCGCGAGGCCATCCAGCAGATGCTGGACCGCGGCCGCGCCTACTGGTGCCACTGCCCGCCCGAGCGCCTGGACCAGGTGCGGCAGGAGGCCCTGGCCAAGGGCGGCAAGCCCATGTACGACGGCCACTGCCGCGACCTGGGCCTGGGGCCGGCCCCGGGGGCGGTGGTGCGCTTCCGGGGACCCAGTGGCGGCGAAACCGCCTGGAAGGACCTGATCAAGGGTCCGATAAGCTTCGCTAATTCCGAGCTGGACGACCTGGTGGTCCTGCGCTCGGACGGCTCGCCCACCTATCATCTGGCGGTGGTGGTGGACGACGTGGACATGGGCATCACCCACGTCATTCGGGGTGACGACCATGTCAGCAACACCCCGCGCCAGATCCTGCTCTACCAGGCCCTGGACAGCCCGGTGCCCCAGTTCGGCCACGTGCCCATGATCCTGGGGCCGGACAAGACCAAGCTCAGCAAGCGCCACGGGGCCACCGCGGTGGTGGATTATCGCGAGTTGGGCTACCTGCCCGAGGCCATGCTCAACTGCCTGGCCCGCCTGGGCTGGAGCCACGGCGACCAGGAGATCTTCAGCCGCCAGGAGCTGGTGGAGCTGTTCAACCTGGAGGCGGTGGGGCGCGGGGCGGCGGTCTTCGACCTGGACAAGCTCAACCACCTCAACGCCCACTGGATCCAGCAGGCCGACCCCGGCCGCCTGGCCGACCTGCTGCCGCCCTTCCTGGCCGCCCGGGGGGTGGCCTCTTATGATCGCGACACCCTGGTCAAGGCCATCCCCGAGATCCGCCCTCGCACCAAGACCCTGGTGGAGCTGGCCGACTGGGCCGAGCCCTACCTGGTGGAAACGCCCGCCCTGGACCCCAAGGCCGGGGCCAAGTTCCTGGTCCCGGCCAACCGGCCGGTGCTGGAGCGGGTGAGGGGGTTGGTGGCCGAGCTGGGGGTGGAGGCCCCCCAGGCCATGGAGGAGGCCTTCCGCCAACTGGCCGAGGATCTGGGGGTGAAGCTGGGTGGGGTGGCCCAGCCGGTGCGCGTGGCCCTGACCGGCCGCACCGCCAGCCCCGGCATCTTCGAGGTGCTGGCCATCCTGGGCCGGGAGCGCAGCCTGGCCCGCCTGGATCGCGCTCTAAGCGCCATCAATGGCTGATAGAACCAACTTTGTCCTTGACGGAAGGCGGTTCATCCGATAATACAAGGCCGAGCTGCTGGGGGATCGTCTAACGGCAGGACTGCAGACTCTGGATCTGCCTATCAAGGTTCGAATCCTTGTCCCCCAGCCACCGACATATGGCAGTTATGCCGCGGTCCCATCGTCTAGCGGTCTAGGATATCGGCCTCTCACGCCGAAGACACGGGTTCGAGTCCCGTTGGGA
>JAIUYB010000346.1 GCA_020216625.1 Desulfarculus sp. | reverse complement strand
GCGATGGAGCGGCCCAGGCTGGTCTTGCCCACCCCGGGGGGGCCCACGAAGCAGAGGATGGGGCCCTTCATGGTCGGGTTGAGCTTGCGCACCGCCAGGTACTCCAGGATGCGGCGCTTGACCTTGTCCAGGTCGTAGTGGTCGGCCTCCAGGATGCGCCGGGCCTCGGCGATGTCGATCTCCTCCGGGGTCTCCTCGCTCCAGGGCAGGTTGATGATCCAGTCCAGGTAGGTGTGGATCACGTGGTATTCGCTGGAGCTGGAGTGCATGCGGCTCATGCGTTTGAGCTCGCGCTCGGCCTCGGCGCGCACCTGCTCGGGCAGCTCCTTGGCCTTTAGCTTCTCGCGCAGCTCCTCCACCTCGCTGTCGCCGGCCTCCTCCTCGCCCTCGCCCAGCTCCTTCTGGATGGCCTTCATCTGCTGGCGCAGGTAGTAGTCGCGCTGGGTCTTCTCCAGCCCGTCCTTGACCTGCTTCTGGATCTTGCTGCCCAGCTCCAGCATCTGGATCTCGCGGTTCAAGAGGCTGGTGACCCGCATCAGGCGCTGCTTGACCACCAGGGCCTCCACCACGCTCTGGCGCTCCTCGGGGCTGAGGTTCAGCGCCGAGGCCACCATGTCGCACAGCGCGCCGGGGTCCTCCACGCTGCCGATCAGGGCGTGCAGCTCCTCGGGCAGGTGGGGAGCCAGTTGCAGCACCCGGCGGAACTGGGTCTTGAGGTTGTTGATCAGCGCCAGGCTCTCCAGGTCGTCGCTGTTCACGTCCACCACCGGGCGCACCAGGGCCTTCAGGTAGGGCTCGGTTTGCAGGATGTGCACCACCCGGAAGCGGGTCAGGCCCTGGGCGATGAGCCGCACCCCCTCGCCCTCGCCCTTGGCCATCTTCAGGATCAGGGCGGCCACCCCGATCTCGTGGATGTCCTCGGGCTTGACCTGGTCGGCCTTGGACTCGTGCTTCAGGGCCACCAGGCCCAGGAGCTTCTCCCCGCTGACCGCGTCGTCGATCAATTGCATGTGGCGGCTTTCGCCCACCATCATCGGCAACACCATGCGGGGGAACATGCTCATGTCGCGCACCGGCAAAAGCGGCAGGGTGTCGGGCAGCTGGAAGTGGCCGCGCATGGGCTCGGACTCGTCCTGGCCCTGGGCCACGCTGACGTTCACCGGTCCGTCGGGAGACAGTATGTTGTCACTGGTCATGTGGGTTGCTCCGCGCAAGGATTTTGGGGGCTCCGCTTGCCATCTGGAGTCCGCGGGAACGGCCCTAGGGCAAGACCCGGGGGTCCTTGGGCAGGATCACGTAGAGGAGCCCGTCCTGGAACTTGGCGTGGACCTCCTGGGGCAGGAATGGCACCCCGATGCGGAAGGAGCGCACGAATCCGCCGGAGACGATCTCCATGCGGTGAAAGCGCGCCCCGGCCTCGCAGCAGGTGGGATGGCGGTGTCCGTAGATGCGCACCACCTCGCCGTCCACCATCACCTTGACCTCCTGGCGGGGCACTCCCGCCACCTCGGCCACCAGCACCACCGCGTCCTCGGTCTCGTAGATGTCCACCGAGGGCGACCAGCCGCCGCCCTCGTCATCCCGGCCCACCCGGGCCATGCGGTCCATCATCTGGCGCAGGCGGGCGCCAAGGTCCTCCGCCCCGCTGAGGTGGATAGTTCTGGACATGGGTCGCCAACTCCTAAGGCTTGGGGCCGGACCGGTCCGGCGGTGGGGTTGCCGGAGGCCGGCCGGCGGCCCCCGGAGTCATGCGTCGGGCCCGCCAGGGGCCATGATTCCACTATAAACCTCCCCACCCGCCGCCTCCAACCCCCGAGCGTGACCGCGAAAGACCCGGCTCCGAGGGTTGCATCGCCCACGGTGGGACTTAACTTTTTGCAAGTGGCCGGCGGCCGATGTTGACGACCTCGGGAGCGCGACCACAGCCAAAAAGATAAATCCGCCCGCGGGCGAAGCAAACTTTTTCCGGGAGGAACGGTAATCATGGCTAAGAACGAGAAAATCATCGGCATCGACCTGGGCACCACCAACTCGGTGGTGGCCATCATGGAAGGCGGCGAGGCCAAGGTCATCACCAACGAGGAGGGCGGTCGCACCACCCCCAGCGTGGTGGCCTTCACCGACAAGGGCGAGCGCCTGGTGGGCGCGGCCGCCAAGCGTCAGGCCGTGACCAACCCCACCAACACCGTCTATTCCATCAAACGCTTCATGGGCCGGCGCATGGCCGAGGTAAGCGAGGAGATCAAGCAGGTGCCCTACAAGGTCGTCGGCAACGGCGGCGACCTGGCCAAGGTCGAGGTGCGCGGCAAGAGCTACACCCCGCCGGAGATCAGCGCCATGATCCTGGGCAAGCTCAAGAAGGCCGCCGAGGACTTTTTGGGCGAGAAGGTCGAGGCGGCGGTGATCACCGTGCCGGCCTACTTCAACGATGCCCAGCGCCAGGCCACCAAGGACGCCGGCAAGATCGCCGGCCTGGAGGTCAAGCGCATCATCAACGAGCCCACCGCCGCGGCCCTGGCCTACGGCCTGGACAAGAAGAAGAACGAGACCATCGCGGTCTTCGACTTCGGCGGCGGCACCTTCGACATCAGCGTGCTGGAGGTGGGCGACGGGGTGGTGGAGGTCAAGGCCACCAACGGCGACACCCACCTGGGCGGCGACAACATCGACCAGCGCCTGATCGAGTGGCTGGTGGAGGAGTTCAAGAAGGACCAGGGCATCGACCTGAGCAAGGACCCCATGGCCCTGCAGCGCCTGAAGGAGGCGGCGGAGAAGGCCAAGATCGAGCTGAGCTCCACCATGGAGACCGACATCAACCTGCCCTTCATCACCGCCGACCAGACCGGTCCCAAGCACCTGAACCTCAAGCTCTCGCGCGCCAAGTTCGAGGGCCTGGTGGACGACATCCTGCAAAAGACCCTGGAGCCCTGCCGCAAGGCCCTGGCCGACTCGGGCCTGTCCACCAGCCAGGTGGACGAGGTGGTGCTGGTGGGCGGCTCCACCCGCATCCCCAAGATCCAGGCCATGGTCAAGGAGTTCTTCGGCAAGGAGCCCCACAAGGGCGTGAACCCCGACGAGGTGGTGGCGGTGGGCGCGGCCATCCAGGGCGGGGTGCTCTCCGGCGAGGTGGGCGACGTGCTGCTCTTGGACGTGACCCCGCTGTCGCTGGGCATCGAGACCCTGGGCGGGGTGATGACCAAGCTCATCGAGCGCAACACCACCATCCCCACCAAGAAGAGCGAGATCTTCAGCACCGCGGCCGACAACCAGACCAGCGTGGACGTGCACGTGTTGCAGGGCGAGCGGGAGTTCGCCAAGGACAACCGGACCCTGGGCCACTTCCAGCTCACCGGCCTGCCGCCGGCCCCGCGCGGGGTGCCCCAGATCGAGGTCAGCTTCGACATCGACGCCAACGGCATCGTCCATGTCAGCGCCAAGGACATGGCCACCGGCAAGGAGCAGTCCATCGAGATCAAGGCCAGCAGCGGCCTGAACGAGGACGAGATTCAGCGCATGGTCACCGAGGCCAAGCGCCACGAGAGCGAGGACCACGAGCGGCGCAAGGCGGTGGAGGCCAAGAACCACCTGGACAGCCTGATCTACCAGACCGAGAAGCTGGTCAAGGAGAACCAGGACAAGCTGGACCCGGCCACCAAGGGCAGCATGGAGCAGGCCATCGCCGAGGCCAAGAAGGTCCTGGAGAGCGGCGACCGGGCGGCCATGGAGGCCCAGTTGGAGGCCCTGCAGCGGGCCAGCCACGCCATGGCCCAGGTTCTCTACAGCCAGCACACCGCCCAGCAGGCCGCCGGCGGCCAGGGCT
>JAIUYB010000345.1 GCA_020216625.1 Desulfarculus sp. | reverse complement strand
GAAGATGGCGAAGCGCAGCCAGTCGAAGGCCAGCTTGAGCAGCTCCAGGTCGTTGGTCTCGGCCAGTTCCAGGCGCAAGGCCGGAATGGCGAAGAGATCCCGGAAGCGGCTGGTGTTGATGAACTTGCGGAATGACTCGAGATCATAGCAGGCCATCAGGAACATCTGCATCTTGCGGGCGATGATCTGCGGGTCCGGGTCGGGGGCCTGGCGGGTGATGATGGGCAGGAACAGGTCGTTGACGTGGTTGTAGGTCTCCAGGCCCTGGTCCTGCATCCACTGGCTGGGGGTCCATTCCGGGCCCGCGGCGAAGCCCTGGCAATGGTCCTCGCGCACCAGAAAGAAGGCCTCCTGGCTGGGTCCGCCGCCGGTCCCGCCCTTGGTGGCCCGGCCCAGGGGATAGGTGCGGCAGGCCCCGGGCCGGTCCTCGTAGACCGTGCAGCCGCCCTGGCCCAGGAAGGGGCAGGTGCGCTCGGGGTCGTCCTCGCGCATGGCCAGCATCGGCATGGGCCAGCCGTTCTGGCCGGTTTCCACGTTGGCGTAGCGCTCGATGAATTCCTGGCTGGTCAGCCCCAGCCGGCGCTTGAGGCGCAGGGCGTCGTAGGGGGTCAGCCACAGGGTCAGCTGGCGGCAGCACTGGTTGAAGCAAGGCACCCCGGGGTGGCAGGCGAAGCGAAAGCCCTGGCCCTCGCTCAACTCTTGCAGGCGCTCGTCGTTGAGCCCAGGGATCATTTCTTGGCCTTCCCGGCCTGCTCGGCGCCCTCCTTGAGCTTCAGCGACTTCTGGCCAAAAAGGCCGAAGCGCACCCAGGCGTAACCCAACTCCAGCAGGATGGCGTCATCGGTCTTGATGGCCTCGATCAGCTCCGGCTCCAGCTCGAAGCGGTCCAGGAAGCTGGTCTTGAAGACGAAGTCCCGGAAGCGGTCCATGTCCCAGAGGGCCATCAGGAGCATCTGCTGGATCTGCTCGTTGGTGATGTCCAGCTGGCGCAGGAACTCGTGGGCGGCCAGGGAGTCGTAGGAGCCGTCCATCTCCTTGGATTGGGTGGCGCCCTGGTCCATCAGCCATTCCCGCACCTTCCATTGGTCGCCCTTCACCAGGCCATGGCAGCGCTCGGGACTGGGGATGATGCGGTAGCCTCCCGCGAAGCGCTCGTCCAGAGGGAACATACGGCAGGCCCAGGGCCGGTGGGGATAGACCAGGCAGCCGTGGGTGCGCACGAAGTGGCACTTGAGGTTGTCCTCGGCGTTCATGCGCAGTTGTACCAGAGGCAGGTGCTTGTCGGGCATGATCACCAAGTCGGTGTATTTCTCCAGAAACTCGCCGGAGGTGAGACCCAGGCCCTTCTTCATCCGGATCACATCGTAGGGGGTGAGGAAGATGGTCACGTCGCGGCAGCAGGAGGTGTAGCATTCCAGGCCGCGATGGCAGGCGAAGGTGAACTCGTCCTCCAGGGCCAGTTGGTTCTTGATCTCGCTCATGGTGCGTCCTTGGCCGGCCACGGTGGGCGGGCGCGGGTAAGGTTGTTTATAGCCTGAATTTATCGTTGTTTTTTACCAGCGCGGTCCGCCCCGGTCAATCGCTTTGTGCCGCGCGCGGGTGGCGGGCTGGGCATGGTTTTTGCGCTCCGATGCCAAAAACCATGCCCAGCCCGCCGCGACAGGCCTCGTCGCCGGCCCCGCCTTGGCATGGCTTTTGGCACGCGCGCGTTCCGCGCGCCGCAAAAGCCATGCCAAGGGTTCCTCAGCCCCGCACCCGAGCCGCTTTGGCCGCCACTCCGGCCAAAAACTTGGACCGGTCCACCACGAAGCGCACGTGCAGCGCCCGGCAGACCTCCTCCACCCCGTCCTGGGCCACGATGTCGAAGACCAGCTTGCGCCCCTTGACCTCGGTCAGTCTTGCGACGGCGGTCACGGTCAGGCCCTCCGGGGTGGGGGCCAGGTGGTCCATCTCCATGCGCGCGCCCACGGTCATGTCCTCGGGTCCGAGATGGGGCGCGATGGCGGCGATGGCCGCCTGCTCCAAGAGGGTCATCAGGGTCATGGAGGACAGGACGTCCACCCCGGGATTGCCGTAGGCGCTAGCCAGGTCCTGGGGTCGGACCCGGGCCGCGGCCTGGCCGCTGAGGCCTGGGACGAGATCGGCGAGGGGCATGCTTGCGCTCCAGAGACGAGGTTCAGGCCGTGCCGGGGTCGGGTAGGGCCACCGTGAAGCGACTGCCTTGCCCCGGGGTTGATTCTACTTTTATTTCGCCGCCTTGCTCGGAAACGATCTTGTGGCTCACCGCCAGGCCCAGGCCGGTGCCGCGCGCGTCCTTGGTGCTGAAGAAACGGGTGAAGAGCTGCCGACGGATGTCTTCGCCCATGCCCGCGCCGTTGTCGCTGACGATCAGGAGCAGGCGTCCGGGCTCGCGCCGGGCTTCCACCCGGACCAGAGGGGCTTGGCCGGGGGGATAGTCCTTCTCCTGGCAGGCGTCCAGGGCGTTGTTCACCAGGTTCAGGAGCACCCGGGTCAGGGCCTCGCCGTCCAGGGGCAGGGGTGGTCCGGGGTCGATCTCGGTGACCAGGGACACCCCGCCCAGGTCGGCGCTCTGGCGCACCAGGGTCAGGGCCGAGTCCACCAGCTGGCCGGGGTCGGTGGGTTGGCGGTGGGGCACCCGGTCCCGGCTATAGCTGAGCATGTCCAGGCTGAGGTTGCTGATGCGTCCGATGCAGGCCTGCACCGTCTGCCAGCCCTCCTCCACCCGCTGGGATTCCTGGCGCTGGAGGCCGGTGTCGATGAGATAGGCCCCTCCCTTGAGGCCGAAGAGGATGTTCTTGATGCAGTGGGCCAGTCCGGCCACGGTCTGGCCGATGGCGGCCAGGCGTTCGTTGGCGATCAGCTCGCGTTTTAGCCGGTTTTCCTCGGTCATGTCGCGGCTGATGCCCACCGTGCCCAGCACCCGGCCTTGGCTGTCGGTCAGGCGGGCCAGGGAGAGGCTGATCTCCACCCCGCGTCCGTCCCGGGCCAGGAGCACCGCTGGGAAATTGCTCACCTCGCCCTGCTTCTGGACCAGGCGCATCAGTTGGCGGCGTTGCTCCGGGGATTTCCAAAGCCGCTCGATGCTCTGCCCCACGATTTCGGCCGGGTCAAAGCCCAACAGGCGGGCGCCGGCCGGATTGATGGTGACCACCTTTCCGGCCAGGTCGGTGGTGATGATCATGTCCGAGGAGTTGGTCAGGACCGCCTCCAGATAGTCGCGCCCCTGGCGGACCTCCTCCTCCAGGGCCTTTTCCTCGGTCACGTCGTGGGAGATGGTGGACAGGGCCACCATCTCTCCCTCGCGGGTGAAGATGGGATAGCGCACGGTGTGCAGCCAATGGCCGCGGCCACCCAGGCTCATCATCTCGTCGAAGCACAGGGGCGCGCGGCTCAAGTGGGCCAGGCGATCTTGTTCGGCCAGGGCCCGGGCCACCTCCGGAGGAAAGACCTCGAAGTCGGTGCGGCCCCGAATCTGGTCGAGAGTCAGTCCGCTGAGTTGCAAGGCGGCGGGGTTGGCGTACAGGTAGCGCCCCTCGAGGTTCTTGATGGAGATCAATTCCTGGGCCGCCTCCATCACCGCCATCAGGGTGTCCTCGGTCTGGTGCAGCTCGTCCTCCAGGCGCACCCGGGAGGTCACGTCGCGCACCCCCTCCACCACTTGGCGCACCTCGCCGTCCGGGCCCAGGATGGGTGAGGCCATCACCTCCTCGTGGATGGTCTGGCCACCGGGGCCGGCGCGGGAATGCAGCATCACCACCGGGGCACGGGTGGCCAAGACATAAAGGAAACGGCAGCGCATG
>JAIUYB010000344.1 GCA_020216625.1 Desulfarculus sp. | reverse complement strand
CCCTCACTTGGTGGTGGCTGCCGGCCCTGGTGCTCCTGGCCCGCTGGCTGGTGCTGCGCCTGGGCCGGCGCAAGAAGCCCTAGCGGCCGGCGGCGTTGCGGTGGGCCTGGGACAGGCGCCCGCGCAGGTAATCGATCTGCTCACGGTCGTAATCGTCCACGTCAAAACAATAGCCGGTTTCCTGGAACAGCCCCTGGGGAATGGCGTTGCCCAGCTCCCGGGGGTCTTGGATTTCGTCCTCATAGAAGCAGACCGACAGGCAACGCAGGCCCTCGAACTCCACCACGTCGATCAAGAAGAACACCGGTCGCTGCCGACCCTCCGGCCGAGGGGAGAGGTCGTAGCGCAGGGAATGGCTGATGCCGGGACGGGCCACGAAGCTCTCCACGGCCCCATCCAGGGCCAGGGCGGCCGCGCGCAATTCCATGAGGACTTTCTTCACCGTCGCCTGCGCGGTGGGCCACTGCTCCAGATAGGTTGCCAATTGCTCGGACAAGATGGATTACCTCCCGCGATGATGACAAATGCATATCAAGGTTGGGTGTATACCCCCTGGCCTGGCCTCGGCGCAAGTGTTCCGGGAGGAAAGCGGATTTTATTGACAGGCGGCATGGACGGCTGTAATAAGTAATTAAGTACCAAATTACGCTATTGGCGGGGCGCGTCACTGGAGAGTTGGTGATGGAATTCTTCTGCAAGATGAAGGGCTGCGCCACCTGCCCGCCTCGGGTGGGCTGGGGCGAGATGGCCTGGTCCTGGTTGGGGGCCTTCCTGGGCATCGCGGCGGTGGGCTGGCTGGGGGGCGGGTTCTTATCCGGCGCGCCGTTGCTCTTCCTGATCGGCTCCTTCGGGGCCTCGGCGGTGTTGATCTACGGCGCGGTGCAGAGCCCCTTGGCCCAGCCTCGCAACTTGGTGGGTGGCCATGTCTTTTCGGCCCTGATCGGAGTGGCGGCCTGGCAATGGCTGGGCGGGACGCCCTGGTTGGCTGGAGCGGCGGCGGTGGCCACCGCCATCCTGGTGATGCACGCCACCCGCACCCTGCACCCTCCGGGCGGGGCCACGGCCCTGATCGCGGTCATCGGCGGTCCCCAGGTCCACGAGTTGGGCTATTGGTACGCCCTGGCCCCGGTGGGACTGGGAGCCTTGGTGATGCTGGTGGTGGCGCTGATCATCAACAACCTGCACCCCACCCGCCGCTATCCCCAGTTCTGGCTGTGAGGGCAAGCTTGAGGCGGTCTCACCGAAGGAGACGGCCATCCTTCTCATCGAATCAGGCCCACCACGGCAGAAAAGCCATGCCCCGGTAGGTTTGCGCAACCTGCCGGGGCTAGCTTAACCGGTTGATTAGCCGGTATGATTTATGGTGCGCCCGGGGTGATTCGAACACCCGGCCTACGGATTCGTAGTCCGGCGCTCTGTCCAGCTGAGCTACGGGCGCGTGGATGTGCCGCTTGGCGGCGACAGCAGCCAATTATAACAAAAAAGTCTGAGCCGGCAACAGGCGGGTTGGTTATTGCCCTGGAAGTGGATGACGCCTGGTTTTGAGGCGTGCTACTCTCCTGGGCAACCTGCCCGCCAACCCGCGAAAAGGGCCGCGGCGAGAGCGCCAGGCCGTGGTCGGGCGGGAAAATTCGCTCTTAATTCCAATACCTGCTTCACGGATTCCCACCTGGCGGCCTCACGGCGTTGCATTATGGAAAGACCTGTTCCAATATGAAGATGAACCGCTGACCGCCCTGCGATGAAGTCCTTATGGAATCTGAAGGAGTCTGGAGTGCAAGTATTCGGCTTACGGTGCTTTTCGCTCCTGTTGGCGCTTTTGGCGCTGGGTTGTGCAGCTCATCAACCCATAACCTACGACTCGGTTAAACGCGAATTCGCCCCCCCAGGCGGCAGGGCCGGCGGCGGGGAGATCAGGACGAGCCAAACCCAGATCGTTGAAGGGCCCGCGCGCGATTGGAGCCAGCCATTATCCCTGCCCGAAGCGGTGCGCCTGGCCCTGGTCCACAATCCCGAACAGGAGATGGCCTGGCAGCGGGTACGCCAGGCCGAGGCCATGCTGGACCAGTCCCTGGCCGCCTTTCTGCCCATGATCAGCCTCTACACCGAGTACGCCCGGGGCGACGTTCCCTCGGGCTACCTGTTCAAGACCATCGACCAGCGTTTGTTGCCGCCCAACACCAACTTCAACGATCCCGGCACCTTCCAAAACTGGGAAAGCGGGGCGCGGGTGCGTTGGAACCTCTTTCGCGGTGGGCAGGACTACCTGCGCCGGCGCATGGCCGCCGAGGGGTTGGAGATGGGCCGCCTGGACCGGGCCACCCTCAACAACACCCTGACCGCCTCGGTGATCAAGGGCTATTACAACTGCCTGGCCGCGGCGGACATGGTGGCCATCAGCCGCCAGGCGGTGCAGAGCGTGGAGGCCCAACTGCGCCAAACCCAGGTGCGCTACGAGGGCGGCGGGGCGCTCAAAAGCGATGTTCTCTCCCTGATGGTTCGCCTGGCCCAGGCCCGGGAGGATCTGGTGCGCAGCGAGAACGGCCAGCGCCTGGCCCTGGCCGCCCTGGCCAACCTCCTGGGAGCCGACCCGGACACACCGCTAATCCTGGTGGGCGAGGAGAAGGCCGAGCCCCGGGTGCCCCGGGAGTACACCCAAGGAGTGCTGGAGGCCATGAGCCGCCGACCGGAGCTGGCCAAGGTCCGCCACCAGGTGGTGAGCGCGCGCCTGGCCCTGGCCGCGGCCCGGGCCGAATACCTGCCCCGGGTGGACGCCCAAGGCAGCGTGTTCTGGGACGACCCCCTGGCTCAGTATTCCAGCGAACGCACCAACTGGAGCGCCGGGGCGGTGGCCAGTTGGGATGTCTTCACCGGGCTGTCCACCCTGCGCGAGACGGACAAGGCCCGCGCGGCGCTCCTGGAGGTCCTGGCCGCCGACCGCCAGGCCGCCCTGGGGGTGCAGTTGGACGTGAAGGGGGCCTACCTCAACCTGGCCGAGGCCCTGGCCCGCCTGGAGGTGAGCCGGGCCAGCGTGGACCAGGCCGGCGAATCCCTGAAGCTGGTCAGCGAGCAATACCAGGGCGGGGCGGCGGACGTGACCCGCTATCTGGACACCGAGTTGAACCTCAGCTCGGCCCGGGCCCGCCAAGCCGCGGCCCGCCACGACGCCCGCAAGGCCCGGGCGGACGTGGCCCGGGCCCTGGGCATGTTCTGCGACCCGGAGAGGTTGGAGTGGGCAGGCCATGAGTAAGGCTAAGCTGGGTTGGCTGACCTGGGTAGGGGGGCTGGGAGCCCTGGCCCTGATCGTGCTCTACAGCGCCGGGGTGCTGACCACCGGCAAGGTCTCCCCGGGACGCGAGCAGGCCCCGGCCGCCGGACCGGCCCCGGCCCGGACGGCCCAGGTGAGCCTGGTGCAGGTGCCGGAGAACTACGAGGCGGTGGGCACCGTGCGGCCCTTGAGCGAGATCACGGTGGAGGCCCAGGTGCCGGCCCGGGTGCAAAAGATTCTGGTGCGCGCCGGCCAGAGCGTGGCCCCGGGCGACCTGCTGGTCAGCCTGGACGACGCCCAGTACCGCGCCCGACACGAACAGGCCCGCCAGGGACTGAACGCGGCCCTGGCCGCCCTGGACCGGGCCAGGGCCGAGTACCAGCGGGTACAGCGCTTCGCCGCCTCCGAGGCCGCCACCCCCCAGGCCCTGGAGCAGGCCAGGGCGGCCTTCCTGGCGGCCGAGGCCGGGGTGGGCGCGGCGCGCAAGCAGGTGGAGGAGGCCGAGATCACCCTGGGCTACACCCAGGTGCGGGCCTCCCGGGCCGGCCAGGTGGTG
>JAIUYB010000343.1 GCA_020216625.1 Desulfarculus sp. | reverse complement strand
ACCGCCGCGTTCAAGGCCAGCAGGTTGGTCTGGAAGGCGATTTCATCGATCTGCTTGATGATCTTGCCAATCTCCTGGCCGGAGGAGGAAATCTCCTGCATCGAGCGCCCCATCTCGGACATGGCTTGGCCCGACTTGGAGGAAAGCTCGCCCACCTCTTTCATCAGCTGGTCGGCCTGCTGGGCGTTCTCGGTGTTCTGCCGGGTCATGGCGGTCAGTTGCTCCAGAGCGGCCGAGGTCTCTTCCACCGAGGCCGCCTGGGCCGAGGTGCCCTCGGCCAGGTTCTGCCCGGCGCGGGCGATCTCGCCGGAGGCCCCCGCCACCTGCTCGGAGCCAGCGGTAAGCTGCATGACCGCCCGCTTGATCGGCCCGGTGATGGAGCGGGCGAAATAGGCCACCAGGGCGATGGTCAGCAGCAAGGCCACCAGCCCGATCAGGATGTTGCTGTTGCGGATCTCGTTGGCGGGGGCCAAGAGCTCCGCGCTGTCCTGGGAAAAGGCCACCACCCAGCCGGTGAGGGGAACCTGGGCATAGGCGGCGGTCTTGGGAACGTCGTTGTAAAGGTAGGCCCCAACGCCCGGCTTGCCCGTCAGCATTTGTTGCATGAACTTCTCCATGCCCGCCTGCTGGGCCAGGTTGGTCTTGAGGATGTGCTCCGCCTGGGGATGGATCACCACCAGGCCCTTCTGGTCCACCATCCAGGGATAGCCGGTCTGGCCCAAGCGGGTGTCAGTCACCTTTTTTGACAGGTTTTCCAGGCTGATGGATAGGATCAAGGCCCCGAGCAGCGGACCATCCCCAGCCTTGACCGGCACCGCCACCACCGTGGCCGGCTTGCCCGTGGTGCGCGAGAGCAGGGGCGGGGAGATCGCGGTCTTGCCGGTGGACTTGAGCTGCTTGAAGTAATCCCGGTCGGCCACGTCGGTGCCCTTGTTCTTGCCGCCGAAGCTGTCGCCGATCACCTTGCCGTTGAGGTCGGCCACCAGGATGGCCGCGTAGTCCGCCCCCAACTTGGCCTTGGTGTCGGTGAGCCAGCCATCCATTTCGGCCTGGCTCTCGGCCGCCTCAGGGGTGCCGATGGCCTGGAGGGCCTTGCGGGCCCGGGGGACGGTGGCCAGGCTGGTGGCCAGCTTCACGTCCCCCTCCAGGGTGGTGTTGGTCAACTCGGCCAGGCTGGCCGAAAGGGCCATGGCCTGGCTCTCGGCCAGGCGTTCCAGGGCGACGACGGATTTGTAAGTGTTGTAAACGCCAACCACCGCCAGGGGAATCAGCACAGCCAGGGCGCCGCCCACCAACAGCTTGAAAGTCAGCCCTCTTTTACGCATGACAGCTCTCCCAGGGCAGAAGTGAGACCGGAAAGGGGCAGGCGACGCTTCTGAAGTCAGACTAGCCTAATAGGTCTAAGGAGTTCAATGGGTTTGCCAACCTGGCCGGTGTGGATTCACCGCCGAGGACGAGACCTCCCACGCGGCCTCCGGTGGGTCGCCCGATTGCTCGAATCCAAGCATGAAGCGTGCCTAATCCGCCGAAATAATTATCAATGCTATTTGTCATACAATTATCAACGGTTATCCTACCCGCTGGGCTTGCCTTTCCGAATAACCTGTCTCGACCCATGGGATTGATCCGCCGGACATGACAAATTCGTACTGCCGGACAAGACAAATTCCCTCTTAGGAGGGGGCCGCGCCCCTTCCACCATCCGGCCCCGGACCGCATCTCTCGCCCGGGCCGGATTTGTGCTAAGCTTGCCCTGGCCGCGGCCCTGGGCTCCGGCCTCGCTTTGCCTCGCCGCCGGGAGAAACCCATGCCTCGCCTGGCCCTGCTGCTCGGTCTGTTGACGCTGCTCACCGCCTGCGCCGACCTGGGCTCGCCCACCTACCTGCCCAATCGCCCCCGTGAACCCCGCCCCGGCGCCGCCGCCCCGGCCGCGCCCGCCACCCCGCCGGGGGTCAGCCAGACCGTGAACCTGGGGGTGGGCCAGACCCTGGACCTGACCCTGGACAGCAACCCCACCACCGGATACCGCTGGTTCCTGGCCCAGCCCCCGGACCCCGCGGTGGTTTTGGTGGAGACCCACGCCTTCGTGCGCGACCGCGAGACCGCGGGCCAGGTCGGGGCCGGAGGGCGCGAGATATTCACCGTCCGGGGCGTCTCGCCGGGCTTCACCGAGATGGTGCTGGAGTACCACCGCCCCTGGGAGCGGGAGCGGGGCAAGCCCCCGGCCAAGGTCCACCGCATCACCTTGCGGGTGCGTTGATCCCGTCCCCCGGGTCGGCCGTCGGGGAATAAACCGCTCCGGCCATTGACAGAACGCGGCCAGGCTATAGACTATTGCCATAACGTGGCCAACGAGCCCCCTGTCTTCCGCTCGACCGTGCGGCGCCCTCCGCGCCCCAACCCAGCAACAGAGCCAGGCTTAATGGTCCCCAAGCGGCCTCCCCAGCAGTGGGGTAGAGGCGTCGCCTCTTGGCTTGGGTTTGTTGAACTAGGTGACGGGCCGGCGCCTTCTCACGCGCCCGGACACCCGGACCCGGCTTGACCGGGCGGGACCGCCGGGACGCTCCCATTTTTTGTCGCGCGCCAGATCAACCTTCAAAGAGCATCGCGCGCGACGCTAAGGACACCCAGATACAGATGCCAGAGATTACGTTCGCGCAATTACAGTTGATCGAGCCCCTGCAGAAGGCCCTGAAGGGCCTGGGCTACACCACCCCGACCCCGATCCAGGCCCAGGCCATCCCGCCGCTGTTGGCCGGACGCGACCTGCTGGGCTGCGCCCAGACCGGCACCGGCAAGACCGCCGCCTTCGCCCTGCCCCTGTTGCAGAAGCTTTACGCCAATCGCGCCCCCCTGGCCCCGCGCTCGGCCCGGGTCCTGGTGCTGACCCCCACCCGCGAGCTGGCCCACCAGATTTCCGAGAGCTTCCGCTCCTATGGCCGTTACATGGGCCTGCGCCTGGCGGTGGTCTATGGCGGCGTGGGCCAGACTCCCCAGGTGCGGGCCTGCGCCCGGGGGGTGGACGTGCTGGTGGCCACCCCAGGCCGCCTGCTGGACCTGATGAACCAGGGCTGCGTGCGCCTGGACCGGCTTTCGGCCTTGGTGCTGGACGAGGCCGACCGCATGCTGGACATGGGCTTTCTGCCCGACATCAAGCGGGTGCTGGCCGCGGCGCCGGCCCAGCGCCAGACCCTGCTCTTCTCGGCCACCATGCCGCAGGGCATCGCCCGGCTGGCCGATTCGCTGCTGACCAACCCGGCCAAGGTCAAGGTGACGCCCGAGGCCACTCCGGTGGAGCGGATCGCCCAGAAGGTGCTCTTCGTGGCCCAGGGCGACAAACGCGCCCTGTTGGGCGAGGTGCTCAAGGATGACAGCGCCCGGCGGGTGCTGGTCTTCACCCGCACCAAGCACGGGGCCAACCGGGTGGCCAAGCAGTTGGCCCAGATGCAGGTGCGCGCCGAGGCCATCCATGGCGACAAGTCCCAGAACGCCCGCCAGGCCGCCCTGGAGACCTTCCGCAGCGGCGGCGCGCGGGTCCTGGTGGCCACCGATCTGGCCGCCCGGGGCATCGACGTGGAGGGCGTGACCCACGTCATCAACTACGACCTGCCCATGGACCCGGAGAGCTACGTGCACCGCATCGGCCGCACCGGCCGGGCCGGGGCGGCGGGCGTGGCCATCTCCTTCTGCGACAGCGCCGAGCGGGCCTGCCTGCGGGCCATCGAGCGCCTGATCCGCCAGCCGGTGCCGGTGGACATGGACCATCCCTACCCCCAGGCCGGCGTCTCCCCGCCGGCCCCGGCCCGGATGACCCCCCTGGCCCGGCGCGGCAACAACC
>JAIUYB010000342.1 GCA_020216625.1 Desulfarculus sp. | reverse complement strand
GCGCAAGCTCAACCCGACCATGAAGGGCCCCATCCTCTGCTTCGTGGGCCCCCCCGGGGTGGGCAAGACCAGCCTGGGCCGCTCCATCGCTCGGGCCATGGGACGCAAGTTCGCCCGCATCAGCCTGGGCGGGGTGCGCGACGAGGCCGAGATTCGCGGCCACCGGCGGACCTATGTCGGCGCCCTGCCGGGGCGCATCATCCAGAGCCTCCGGCGGGTGGGCACCAAGAACCCGGTGTTCATGCTGGACGAAATCGACAAGCTGGGCAACGACTTCCGGGGCGATCCCTCCAGCGCCCTGTTGGAGGTGCTGGACCCGGAGCAGAACAACAGCTTCAGCGACCACTACCTGGACCTGCCCCTGGACCTGTCCAAGGTGGTCTTCATCACCACCGCCAACGTGCTGGACACCATCCCGCCCCCCCTGCGCGACCGGATGGAGGTGCTCGAAATTCCAGGTTACACCGCCGAGGACAAGCTCAAGATCGCCAAGCGCTACCTGGTTCCGCGCCAGCGGAGCGAGCATGGCCTCAAGGCCGGACAGATCAGCCTCGCCGACGCCGCCATCCGGCTGGTGATCGAGGGCTACACTCGCGAGGCGGGACTGCGCAACCTGGAGCGGGAAATCGGCTCCCTGTGCCGCTGGGCGGCCCGCTCCATCGCCGAGGGCGAGCAAACCAAGGTGCGCATCGGACCCGAACAGGTGGCCGAGATCCTGGGGCCGCGCAAGATCGACCCCGAGACGGCGCTGCGCACGGCGGTGCCGGGGGTGGCCACCGGCCTGGCCTGGACCCCGTCCGGAGGCGACATCCTGTTCGTGGAGGCCAGCATGATGCCCGGCAAGGGCCGGCTGCAACTCACCGGCCAGTTGGGCGAGGTGATGAAGGAGAGCGCCCAGGCGGCGGTGAGCCTGGTGCGGGCCAACGCCGAGAAGTTCGGGGTGGACCCGGAGTTCTTCGCCGAGCACGAGCTGCACATCCACGTGCCGGCCGGGGCCATCCCCAAGGACGGCCCCAGCGCCGGGGTGACGCTGTTCACCGCCCTGGTCAGCCTCTTGACCAACCGCCCGGTGCGCCATGACGTGGCCATGACCGGCGAGATCACCCTGCGCGGCCTGGTCTTGCCCATCGGCGGGGTCAAGGAGAAGGTCCTGGCCGCCCGGCGGGCCGGGATCAAGAAGGTTCTCCTGCCCAAGCGCAACCAGCGCGATCTGGTGGACGTGCCCGACCAGGCCAAAAAGGACCTGGAGCTCGTCTTCGTGGAGCGGGTGGAGCAACTGGTGGAGCACGCCCTGGCCCCCGCCGGCGGGGGCAAAGCCGGCAGGGCGGCCAAGCCCGCCCCGGCCAGGCTCCCCAAACTGGCCGCCAAGGCCCAAAAACCGGCCGAGAAGGCCCAACCCAAGGCGGAAAACGTAAAACCAGCCGCCAAGGTCAAACCCGCCCCGGTCCGCGGCCGCGCCGCCAACCCGGGGAGAAAGTGAGAACCACGTGGCTCGCACCGTGAACAAGCACATGGACGACTGCATCGCCTGCGGGCTGTGCGTCCAGCTCTGCCCGGCGGTCTTCGCCGCGACCGACGACAAGCCGATCATCGCCAAGCCCCAGGTGGACCCAGGCGACGAGGCCTGCGTGCAGGAGGCCATCGATTCCTGTCCAGTTAGCTGCATCTATTGGGAATAAGGTGATAAATGGCCAAGCAAGTCCAGATCGACCAGGACGAGTGCGTGGGGTGCCAGAGCTGCGTGGAGCTGTGTCCCGAGGTTTTCCAGATGGGGCCGGGCGAGGAGAAGGCCATGGTGATGAAGCCGGAGGTGGGGGCCGACCAGGAGGCCTGCGTGGCCGAGGCCATCGACACCTGCCCGGTGAGTTGCATCTCCTGGGTCTAGCCGAGCTGGCCGTTCCCTGGCCGAGGTGATTTCATGCATGGGATCTGGTGTCTGCTGACGCTGTTGGCGTTTCTGGCCGGATGCGCGCCAGCCTTGGCCCCGCCGGGGACCACGGTGGAGCGGGTGGACCTGGTGCGCTACGCCGGCCCCTGGTACGAGATCGCCTCCACCCAACCCTGGTTCCAGCAGGGCTGCGTCTGCACCATGGCCCAATACCTTCTCCACGGCGAGGAGGTGGTGGTGCAGAACACCTGCCGCGACGGCGGGCCCGCGGGCGAGCTCAGGCGGGCCACCGGCCGGGGGCGGGCGCTGGAGGGGGGCGGGGGGGCTCAGTTGGCCATAAGCTTCTGGTGGCCCTGGGAGGCCGGCTACTGGATCCTGTCCCTGGACCCGGATTACCGTTGGGCGGTGGTGGGCACGCCGGACAAGGATCATCTCTGGGTGCTCTCCCGAACCAAGACCATGGAGCCGGCCGAATACCTGCGGGCGGTGGCCATCGCCCGGGAAAAAGGCTGGCCGGCCGACCGCCTGGTGCTGACCGAGCAGCCCTGTCCCTGATGAATCACCCCCATTTGGCCTTTTGGGAGGGGATGTGGGGGAACCTTTTTGGGCCGCCAAAAGGGTTCCCCCACATTCTCTTCCCTTCCCCGAGGAGCGCCCATGGACATCATCGACCTGCACACCCACACCACGGCCAGCGACGGCAGCCTGACTCCCACGGAATTGGTGGCGGCGGCCCAGCGGGCGGGTCTGAAGGCGGTGGCCATCACCGACCATGACACCGTGGACGGGGTGGCCGAGGCTTTGGCCGCCGGAGCGGCCCTGGGGCAGGCGGTGGCGCCGGGGGTGGAGATCAGCCTGCAGGGCTACCCGGCCCAGGGCCTGCCGGGCTCCATGCACCTGCTGGGTCTGTTCCTGGACCACGCCGACCCGGACCTGGGCGCGGGTCTGGCGCGCCTGCAACGGGCGCGGGCGGAGCGCAACCCCCAGATCGTCGCCAAGTTCAACCAGTTGGGCATACCCCTGACCCTGGAGGAGGTGGCGGCCTTCGCCGGGGGCGAGCTGATCGGCCGGCCGCACTTCGCCCAGGCCCTGATCGCGCGCAAGGTGGTGGCCAACCGGGGTGAGGCCTTCGCCCGTTACCTGGCCGTCGGCAAACCGGCCTACGTGGCCAAATGGCGCTTTCCCCCGGCCGAAGGCATCTCCCTGCTCAAACGGGCGGGGGCGGTGACGGTGCTGGCCCATCCCGGCTTGTTCAAGATGGGCCTGGCCGGGCTAGAGGCGCTCCTTCGGCGCCTGATGGCCGACGGCTTGGACGGGGTGGAGGCCTATTACAGCGAGCATGACCCGGCCTACACCCGGGCGGTTCTGGGCCTGGCCGCCCGCCTGGGTCTGGTGGTCAGCGGGGGCAGTGATTTTCACGGCGGGCAGAAGCCGGACATCCTCCTGGGCCTGGGGCGGGGCGATTTGCGGGTGCCGGCGGGGCTTCTGGCCGGCCTGGAGGAGCGCCGGCGCGCCGTCCTGGCATCGGCAACCGTAACCACTCACAATTGATTGCCATTATTGTTTATGACCCGTCACTGTGCTATCTTGGCCCGGGGATGACGTGCAGGCCAAGGCCTGCCGTTGCTGCGGCCACCGCCGGGGGGAGGGGGCTCGCCAGGCGGAGGGCCATGCTCCTAATGGTTTTGGGCTCCGGCTCCTGCGAGCTGCGGGCCGATAGGTCCAGTCCAGCCTATTTTCTGCGCGCAGGAGGGTTCGATCTGCTGCTCGACCTGGGGGCCGGCGCCTGGCGCCGCCTGACCGAGGCCGGAGGCGACCCCTCCCGGGTGGGGGCGGTGGCCCTCAGCCATGCCCATCCCGACCATCTCGCCGACCTTATCCCGCTGCTTTTCGCCCTAAATTACGACCCCGAGCTGTCCCAACGCGCCAGCCTGGATCTCCTGGGCCATCGGGACCTGGAGCCC
>JAIUYB010000341.1 GCA_020216625.1 Desulfarculus sp. | reverse complement strand
TGACCTTGAGCACGGGGTGGTTCCTTTCGCAGAAGTGACATCTTGTTCGCAAAGCGGCCGAGGGCGGCCGGGGTCAGTTCTAGCGGGCGCAGTCAGATTGGTCGCCACGCAGTTTATCCAGGGCGTGGGGCAGGGCGGGCAGGATGGTGGCGAGCCCCTCCAACGCGCCCTTGGGCGAGCCGGGCAGGTTGACGATGAGCGTCGCCCCCCGGATCACCGCCACTCCCCGGCTGAGCATGGCGTGGGGGGTGTGGGCCAACCCGGCCGCGCGCATGGCCTCGGCCAGGCCCGGAGCCAGGCGGGTGGCCACGGCCAGGGTGGCCTCGGGGGTGATGTCCCGGGGCGAGAAGCCGGTGCCGCCGCTGGTCAGCACCAGGGCCAAATCCAGCTCGTCGGCGTAGCGCCTCAGGGCGGCGCTGATTCTCTCCGGCTCGTCGGGGACCACCTCCCGCACCGTCACCGCGATGCCCGCGCCCTCCAGGGCCGCAAGCAGACCAGGGCCGGCGGTGTCGTCCCGCCGGCCCTGGCTGGCCTTGTCGCTGACAGTGAGGATGGCGGCGCGGTGGTTGAAGGCGCTGGGGCTCGTCATCACCGGCCTCCCATCAAGGGACGGATACAGGATCTGTCATCGCCCGCGCCAGGCGGAGCGTATCGTCGCGGGCCCCGGAGATTGCCACGGCGCTGGCGCGCCTGGCAATGGCCAAAGAGCCTGGGTTGGTGGCCGCCGTCGCTCCGGGCGCAGGCTTTCCCGTCCGCCTTGCCTACAGCGTTGCTACGGGAGCGGGCGCGGCTGGTTGCGGCCCAGCGCCACCCGACCCGTATCCGCCCGCCGCGGCACGCGGCCGATTAGTTGCCTTCTTCGCGGGCCTTCTGGTAGGCCTCCACCAGCTTGGCCTGCACGTCGCCCGGGGCCTCCTCGTAGTGGTCCATCTCCATGGTGAAGGCCCCGCGGCCGCCGGTCATCTGGGTCAGCTCGGGCTGATAGGTCAGCACCTCGCTCATGGGCACGTGGGCCTTGATCACCTGCAGGCTGCCCTTGGCCTCCATGCCCAGCACCCGGCCGCGCCGGCCGCTGATGTCGCCCATGACGTCGCCCATGCTGTCCTCGGGCACGGTCACGGTCAAGAGCATGATCGGCTCCATGATGGTGGGCTTGCACAGCGGCACGCCCTTCTTGAAGCCCATGGAGCCGGCCACCTTGAAGGCCATTTCCGAGCTGTCCACCGGGTGGAAGGAGCCGTCCACCAAGTGCACCTTGACGTCGACCATGGGATAGCCGGCGTAGACGCCCTGGGCCATGGCCTCGGCGATGCCCTTTTCCACCGCCGGGATGTAGTTGCGGGGGATAGCCCCGCCCACGATCTCGTCCAGGAAGACAAAGCCCTCGCCCTCGCCCGCCGGCTCGATCACCAGCCAGGTGTCGCCGAACTGGCCACGGCCGCCGGTCTGCTTCTTGTAGCGGCCCTGGACCCGGGTGGAGCCCCTCAGGGTCTCGCGGTAGGGCACCTTGGGCTTGTTGAGCTTCACCTCCACGCCGAACTTGCGGCGCAGGCGCTCCAGGGTGGTCTCGATGTGCACCGAGCCCATGCCGGAGAGGATGGCCTCGCCGGTGGCGGGGTCGCGCTCCAGGCGCAGGGTGGGGTCTTCTTCCAGCAGCTTGTTGATGCCGGCGAAGACCTTCTCCTCGTCGCCCTTCTCCTTGGCCTCGATGGCGTAGCTGATCACCGCCGGCAGGGGCTTGATCTCCTGGAACTTGATCGGGGCCTTGTCGTCGCAGAGGGTGTCGCCGGTGGCGGTCTCCTTGAGCTTGGGGATGGCGATGATGTCGCCGGGCAGGGCCTCGGCCACGGGCTTCTGGTTCTTGCCCGTCATCAGGTACATCTGCCCAAAGCGCTCCTTGGCGTCCTTGTTGGGGTTCAGAGGCTGCATCTCGGCGGTGAGCCTGCCCGAAAAAACCCGCAGCACGGTCAGCCGGCCGGCGTAGGGGTCGGCGATGGTCTTGAAGACCAGGCCCGAGAAGGGGGCCTCGGGGCTGGGCTCGCGGGATTCCTCCGCGCCGTTCTTGGGGTTGACGCCCTTGACCGCGCCACGCTCGACCGGCGAAGGAAGGAGCTGATTGATGAGATCCATCACCGGCTGCACGGCGATGTTCTTCAGCGCCGAGCAGCAGGCCACCACCGCGAACAGGCGCTCGCGCACGCCCTTGGCCAAGGCCGCGGCCAGCTCCTCGGCCTTGAGCTCCTCACCCTCCAGGTAGCGCTCCATCAGGCTGTCGTCGGCCTCGGCGATGTCCTCGATCAAGGTCTCGCGGGCGGCGGCGGCGTCGTCGGCCAAATCGGCCGGGATGTCGGCCGCGGTCATCTTGCCCGAGCCGTCGGTCTCGAACAGATAGGCCTTGTTGGCCAACAGATCCACCACGCCCTTGAAGGAGTCGGCCGCGCCGATGGGCAGCATCAGCTTGACGCCCTTGATGCCCAACATGTCCGGAATCATGGCCACGGCCTTGTCGAAGTCGGCCCGCTCGCGGTCCATCTTGTTGACCACGAAGATGGCCGGGACGTCGTTGGCCGAGACGAATTGCCAGACCTTCTCGCCCTGGACCTTGACGCCGTCGATGGCGTCGATGACCATCAGGACGCCATCCACCGCGCGCAGGGTGGCGGCGGCGTCGGAGAGGAAGTTGTCATCACCCGGGCAGTCCACCAAGTGCACGTTGTGCTTCTTGTGGGTGTAGTGACCGAAGGCGGCGCTGACGCTGGCCCCGCGCTTGGTCTCCTCGGGCTCGTAGTCCAGGGCGGCGTTGCCCTCGTCCACCTTCCCCAGCCGGTCCACCACTTTGGTGTTGAACAGAAGGGCCTCGGCCAGGGAGGTCTTGCCTCCGCCGCCGTGGCCGACCAGGGCGATGGTTCGGGTAAGGCTGACGTTGTCGCTCATGACGGTTCCTCTTTGGGTTAAAAAGGCAACAGGGCGGGGGCGGTGGTCGCGGGGTTTTGCGACGCCCTGCCGGGGTGCGGCAGGGTCTGGGGCCGGCCAGCCGGCGCGCGAGAGACGGTGCCTTTCGCGCAACACCCCCAAACGCTTAAAGTTAACGGCAAACACTAACCAAGCGGGGAGGTCAAGTCAAGGCCAAAACCCCCGCCCGGACCATTTTGCCGTCCCTCCCGGGCCGCCGGCCGGGGCCAGGTGTGGGACAATCAGGGTCTTTTCAGGTTTGCGCTTGATTATCCACGGAGTTAAGTTACCATAAAATTTTTCGGGCCAGGTAAACACCTGGCGACGGAGAGGACATGCAGGCGGCGGTGGAGGCCTTTCGGCAACACCTGGTCCACGCCCGGGGCCTGTCCGGCAACACCGTGGCGGCCTATGGCCGGGACGTGGCCCAGTTCCTGGCCTTCCTGGCCGGCCGGCGGTCGGTGGAAGGCTGGTCCCAGGTGGAGGCGGCCGACCTGCGGGCCTTTCTGGCCCAGCAGATGAAGACCGACCGGCGCACCAGCGTGCAGCGCCGCCTGATGGGCCTCAGGGCGTTTTTCGATTTCCTGGTGGACAGGGGTATGATCCCGGCCAACCCCGCCCGCCTGGTGCGGCCGCCCAAGCCGGACCGCCCCTTGCCGCGCCGTCTGAGCGTGGACGAGGCTTTTCATCTCCTGGAGCGGCCCCAGCCGCCGGCGCTGGAGAGCAAGGCCGAGGACGCCAAGGCCCAGGCGGCGCTGCTGCGGGACCAGGCCCTGCTGGAGCTTTTGTACTCCAGCGGGCTGCGGGTGGGCGAGGCTAGCGCCCTGGATCTGGAGCACCTGCGCCTGGATTTGGGCCTGGTGCGGGTGGTGCGGGGCAAGGGCGGCCGGGACCGGGTGGT